>NZ_JARESU010000070.1:0-45646 GCF_046027075.1 Paraburkholderia sp. RL18-085-BIA-A
CTCTGAAGAGGCGTGCCCACACGCCTTTCCGCCGGTGCGCACGATTTAGTATGTTGCGGGGTTCATCCGCACATAGGCGTCGAGCAGCGACGTCTTGTGAACAACTCCGAGAATTGGAGCGGACCTGGATTTCGGGTCAATGACGGGCAGGCGTTCGCCACGGAAATTGAGGAAAAGCTGCAGGGCCTGGCCCAGCGTCATGTCCGGAGTCAGCACATGGAAGTCGGGAAGCAGATAGTCGGCCGCGGTCATCCGCCGTGGGCTCCGGGGCAAAGCGAGGTCGGATGCGAGGTCCTCAAGGGCCACCACGCCGCAAAAGCGCTGCTGTTCGTCCACCACATACAGGTACTTCACCGGATGCTCGAGGAACATGCGGGTCAGCTCTTCAACGCTCGCCTTGAGCGTAACGACTGTCTCGGCAGGCTTCAGAAGTTCCCGCATCCGGGTAGCCGCCAGGCGCATCCGGTCCTTCTGCGCACGGTTGCGTCTTACGGTCACTTCGTACATCGAAGTGTGCTCCGCGTTGCGCGCGGCGAAGTAAGCGACGACGCATGAAAGTATGAGCGGCAGCACGGCCTGGTAGGACAGCGTCATCTCGAAAATCATGAGGATGGCCATCAACGGAGCGTTGGAGGCTGCCGCGAGAAATGCGCCCATCCCCACGATTGCGTAGGCGAAAGGCTCCGAAGTCATGTGCGGCCAGATTCCATGAACGCCTACCCCGAAGAGGCATCCCACCACGGCTCCAACGAACAGGGTCGGCGTGAATACGCCACCCACTGCTCCGGTGCCGGCCGTTGCCAGCGTCGCAATCACCTTGAGAACGAGCACGATAAGAAGCGCTGTCCACGTCCAGGGCTGATGCAGCAGGGAGTTCACTACCTCGTAGCCATTACCACAGACCTCTGGGGCCCAGATGGAGACGATGCCGACGATAAGACCGCCGAGCCCAAGCTTCAGCGGCAAAGGCAACGGTACCTTGCCGAAGCCCCTCTTCGACGCGGAAAGCAAAAGAAGAAAACGCGGCGCCAGTACCCCGCACAAAAGCCCCAGCACAATGAAGGGCAGCACTTCGATGCCGGTGATGGTTGGGAAAACTGGCATCTGGTACGGCGGCCGGTAACCGGCGAACTCGCGCATTGTGATATTGGCCACGACCGACGAGACAAGAACCGGGCCCAGCCATTCCATCGCCATGCAACCGAGCACCAGTTCCGTCACGAAAAAGGCGCCGGCGATAGGTGCGTTATACGCAGACGTGATACCGGCAGCCGCACCGCATGCGACGAGCATGCGCAAACGTGCGGGGTCGAAGTGCACCCAGCGTCCTATGATGGACGAGCATAGAGCGGCCAGTTGAACCATCGAGCCTTCACGGCCAATCGAGCCGCCAGTCGCGATGGTGAAAAGTGACGAGATGCTGCGCCACATGCTTTGCCAGACGGGCACGACACCGTCACCCATCGTGACGGCCTCCATATAGTCGGCACCAGACTTTGAAGAACTGCGGCGCGCCACTACGAGGCAGGTGCCAGCAATCATTCCGCCAACCGTTGGCAACGCAACCCGGGCGGGCCAGGGGATGTGCCGGGCCATCTCGACAAAATTGCCGGGCTCACCGCCAAAGCACTTCTGCAGCAGGTCGATACCTTCCCGGAAAGCAGCAGTGGCGGACGCGCCCGCGACGCCAGCAACGACCGCCCAGAGCAGCATCGCGTGCCCGTCCGGCTGTCGCAGTGTTTTCCAGATGAAGGTCAGAAGTGCGAAGGGGTTCTTGTTCATTTGTTGTGTAGCAGTCGGGAGCTTCCTTCGCCCTCATTTCGATATGTCGAGCTTAGGGCAGCACACTTCCCAAATCCATTTCGACCTTGATTGCGTCACCCCTGTAGACGACATCTGCGTAGTAGATAACGACGTTATTGGCGTCGTTAAAAACACGCTGGACCCGGGCTACGGGCGCATCAGTCGGTACACGAAGCAAACGCGCAGTCACTGCGTCGGCGCTGCCGATAGTCAGCGTCTGCCTGGCCTTCGCAATGCACTGCGGAGAGAGGGACACCAGAACCGGGATGACAAGTTCGTCGCGGAACCTGTCAGGCGCCATCGAAAAAATGTTCTCTTCCAGATAAAGCGAGATGACGCAGTAGGGCAGGCCATCGGAGGAATGCACCCGTTTCATGTACATGTACTCTTCCGCGAGTTTTCCATCAGCCGCGGTGACGGGTGGCTTCCTTCTGCTCTCCTCCACCGTAACAGGCTGCTGACTGGTCGCCTGATACATCTCGACCAGCGCCTTCAGGGTGGTGACAACCTGCACCGGCTTCATCGTAAGCGCTGCCGCGGAGACGAAGGTTCCCCTTCCCCGTTGAGGAATGAGTACCCCCTCGCTCATCAGTAATTGCACGGCTTGACGGGCTGTCACCCGCGCAACATCGAACTCAGCTGCAATCTGCTCGAGCGTCGGAATTACCTCGCCTTGCTGCCAGACCCCACGAACAATCCGGTCGCGAAGCGAGTCAGCAATCTGCAGATACAGCGGGACCGGACTTGACAACGAGGCGCGCGACATTATCGATACTTATGGACTTTAGAACCTGTACTATAAAGCGTCTCCCGCAGCTCGGGACGAATTGTCGCTTGGCCATGCTATTCGGTCAGCAAGCATCACTTCCCGGGAGACCAGATTTACAGCCTCTCAAGTGAATAACGGGAGGCCGCGAACGGTGAGTGCGGTTTCAGTACGGTCAATGTTTTTCAGAACAGGAGTCCTGGAGCGCGAATCGCCCCCCGAAACTCTTGTCAGTCTGATTGCGCTCAACCGCTATTCCGTGCGTAGGAGTCAGTCGTTGTTCTGGCGCAGAGCTTTTATCACCTGCGCGGCAATCATCGTACTGACCCGCCCGTTGGACTGAAGCGTCAATCCTGCAATGTGTGGCGTCAGTATCACGTTAGGCAAACCCGCAAAGATGGAACCGTCGCGCATGGGCTCCTCCTCGAACACATCCAGTGCGGCTCCGCCCAAACGCCCTTCCCGCAATGCGACTGCGAGCGCTGACTCGTCCAGAATTCCTCCCCGTGCCGCGTTAATCACAACGGCGTGGCGCTTCATGCTGTCCAGCTGAACCTTGCCCAGCATGTTTCGCGTCTCTTCGCGAAGCGGAACGTGCAGCGTCAATACATCGGCCTCGGCGACGGCCTCCTCAAGGGTGACACGCTGCGCACCCGTCCGTTGCCATGCCTGAGCGTCCTCGGCCAAATGCGAGTCAAATGCGATAACCCGAACACCGAGCCCAGTCGCCAGACCAGCAACGAGCTGGCCGATGCCACCGAAACCGACTATTGCCAACGTGCTACCGGCGAACTCACGGCCATTCGAGAGCTGCGCTCGCGGCCATACTCCAGATGCCACGTCGGCGGACGACATATAGGCGCCGCGCAGAAGCACCATCGCCGTCGAAATCACGTATTCAGCGACCGCTGGGGCGTTGGCACCGGTCGCTGGAATGACGTTGACCTGCCGTTGCTCGCAGGCTTCCAAGTCGATATTGTCCAACCCAACACCGAGGCGGCCCACGACCGATAGACGCTGGGCGCATTCGAGGAATGCCGGATTTATCTGCGTCCGGTTCCTGATGATGATTGCATCGGCGTCATGCACAGCCTTGAAAAGGCGTTCGGGGTCGTCGACGAGAGTGCGATCGTCCAACACATCGAAATGCTCTCGCAATGAGTCAACAGCGAGTGAATCCATAAACTCGCTGACTACCACTTTTTTTCGCAATGCGTTCATTCCCAGGCTTTCCTCATTCATCGATACATCTAGAGACAAGACCTTCTAGTGGAGCGTGGTGTTACAGGGGCCGAGGGCGTCAGATAGAAGCGCCTCGGCAATTTGCAGTTATAGCGGTACAAGAAGCGGTACAAGAGTCGACCGAAGGCTTCGCGTAATGTCCGTTCACGAAGTTCTGGATGGTGCAGCAGCGCCAAAACTTGCGCTTCTCACTCCCGGACGACCTTGATTGCGACGCAGGCTTCCGCCAACCGATCCATCCACGCCGGGTGTAAACCCTGGGACCTCAACACGGAAGTTGAGCACTTCAAGTTCTTATAGTACGGTAAACGATACTTTAGTAACAACTGAATTTTGTACGGGGTCTACGTCACATGAAGCGAATTGATGAAATCGAAGTTCAGGTTGGGCCGTTGACGGTCGAACGTGTCGAAGTCCACGTCCTGCGCTGTCCAATCGCAACCCCGGTGCGCACGTCGTTCGGCACGATGCACGACCGCCCGGCCGTCCTTGTTTCAGTGACGGACTCGGATGGCTGCACTGGATGGGGCGAAATCTGGTCGAATTTTCCGGCGTGCGGCGCCGAGCACCGCGCGGCCATCGTGTCGACCGTATTGGCGCCGATGCTTACTGGCCGCCTCGCCGCCCATCCCGTCGACGTTTTCCGTGACCTGACCGACGGCACGGCGGTGCTCGCGTTGCAATCCGGCGAGCCAGGCCCTTTTGCGCAGGCAATCGCGGGGGTTGACCTCGCTCTCTGGGACCTGCGCGCCCGTAGGGCCGGCCTTCCGCTCTGGAAGCTGCTCGGTGGTTCCTCCGAGAACATCCCTGTTTACGCCAGCGGCCTTAATCCGATCGGGTCTGCGGAGCTCGTTGCCGAGAAGCTCGAGCGAGGATACGAGGCGTTCAAACTGAAAGTCGGGTTTGGCGTCGACCGAGACGTGAACAACCTGAAAATACTTCGGGAAATAATCGGCCCGAATCGTCGGCTCATGGTCGATGCGAATCAGGCGTGGGCTCTGCCCGAAGCACTCACAATGGCACCTCTGCTGGCGCCCTTCAATCTTGGCTGGCTGGAGGAACCTCTGCGCTGCGACCGTCCGTTGAACGAATGGCAAACGCTGGCGGCCAGCTCTCCAGTGCCGCTCGCCGGAGGTGAAAACATCGCAGGTCATGATGAATTCGACGCCGCAATTGCGTCGCGTGCGTTCGCTGTCATCCAGCCGGACGCCGCCAAGTGGGGCGGCATTTCTGGCTGTCTGAGCGTCATCCGGTCAACGCAGGCTGCCGGGCTTACCTACTGTCCGCATTACCTGGGCGGTGGCGTCGGTCTTCTTGCTTCTGCACATCTGCTCGCCGCGACTGGCGCGGACGGGATGCTCGAAATCGATTCGAATCCGAATCCGCTTCGTACCCTACTGCACGGTCCGCTCGACACGCTCGTCAACGGTCGGGTAAGCCTCGGAAACGCCCCGGGAATCGGCATTGAACCGAACGTGACCGAATTGCGGGAGCGCATCCGCGAGGCGGCAGCATCCGTAGACGCTTTCCGCAAAGCGGCGCAATAGGACTTTGATGCGTCAGCGTAGCCACCCCGGAAAGGCATTTGCGCTGGCACAACTGAACCTGAATGAATCAACCCGATAACGAGGGAGACATGGCAACTAGCGCTTACTTACCTGCGGCCGCAGAAGCCGTTGATGTAACAAGAAACAAGCTGTACCGGAAGCTGATTCTGAGGCTCGCACCGTTTCTTTTTGTGGCGTACGCCATCAACCAGCTCAACCGGTTCAACATCAGTTTTGCAAAACTCCAGTTCATGAAAGACCTGGCGCTGAGCGACTTCTCGTTCGCACTCGGTGCAGGGCTGTTCTTCATCGGATACGTCATCTTCGAGGTCCCGAGCAGCCTCTATTTGCAAAAGGTAGGTGCGCGCGCGACTTTCATTCGAATCATGGTTCTCTGGGGCTTACTTTCTGGGTTGACTGCTTTCGTACATACGCCGACCCAGTTTTATCTGGTCCGCTTTCTTCTTGGTGCGGCTGAAGCGGGATTCATGCCCGGGGTCATCCTGTACTTGACCTACTGGTTCCCCGCGAATCGCCGTGCGCGAATCACATCGCTGTTCTACCTCGCCGCGACCGCTTCGGGTGTCATCGGCGGCCCAATCTCCGGCCTCATTTTGAAGTATTCGCAAGCATGGGGCCAAATGAGCAACTGGCAATGGCTCTTCGTGGTTGAAGGGGTACCCACTGTCCTTCTCGGTGTGTTCGCCTATTACTACCTCCAGGATTATCCCAAGGACGCAAAGTGGCTCAGCAGGGAGGAGAAGGACATCCTCGCGCAAGACCTGAAGGAGGACCACGCGAGCGCAAATCACAATGCCGTCGGACTGCGTGACGTCATCAAGCTTCCCCGCATTTATGCGTTCGGGCTGGCTTACTTCGCCGTTGTCGCCGCCAACAATACGCTGGCCGTCTGGGCTCCGACCTTGATTAAGGATGCGGGAATTCGCGACGTCTTCAATATCGGCATGCTGTCAGCCATCCCGTACGTCGTCGGGGCAATTGGTATGCTGACTATCGCGGGGCACTCGGACAAGATGCGCGAGCGGCGCTGGCATTTCGCGCTTCCTTTCGGTCTGACTGCAATTGGCTTTGCGCTCATTGGTCTGTTCTACACCAGCATCTACGGAACAATCATTCTTCTGTCGCTCGCCTCCATTGGTATCTTCACGGCGTTTGCGATTTTCTGGGCCATGCCGACCCAGTATCTGTCGACGTCAGCAAAAGCTGCGGGTATTGGCTACATCAGTACCATTGGTATGTTCGGAGGGTTCTTCAGCCCCATCATCCTTGGTTATGCCAAGACGGTCGCCGGGACATTCGTTGGAGGCTTCGTGGCAATGGCCGTGATATCAGTCATCGGCGTGCTCCTGATTTTCGCTGCGGCACCAAAGACTTCAACGTAGTGACCAACCCGCCGGGGGAATTCACCTGGATGGCGCTCCGCGAGACAGCAGCGCAGTCCTGACTTGCGTGAAAGGTACCTTGTGCCAAACGGAACGCAGAAAAGAGAAAGTCGGAACTGGTGTACGGGGAGATTGAAGGCGGTGGAGGTTTCGGCTGAGAATCTGATTGTCGAAGTCGGAAACCGGCAACCAACAAATCATCCACCATGAGCAAGTTTACGGAAAAGAAGTCGTCGGTCTACCGGCAACCGGTCTGGGTGGGTCAGCCTCAGGGTCAACAATACACAATACATGAGACTAAAGGCTCACAAAAGCGATATGCAAGCAAGCTGTTTATGTGACGAAGCTTTGCCTGACACCGTCAATAAAAAACAGTGTCGCGCGCCGCGTCGTACATCAAAGGCTCGCCCCCGGACAGCACTCATCTCGGGGCGCGCCCAATCTTAGGCAGAGGCTCGCCACAGGTAAGCCGACTCTCTCGCAAGTTCAAAACAGGTGTGAATAATGAAATTAAAAATTGGCGCACGACTGCTGGGTACATTTGGTGTTGTCCTGGCTTTCCTGTTGGCGATCTGCTTGACCGCCCATCTGCAGATGGCGCGTATGAATGCGACCACGCAAAACATAGTCGGTGTTCGCGCCGAGGAACTGAGGCTCGTAAATAGGATCCAGGTGGCGACGCTCCGGGAAGCAGTGATGACGTATGCCGCGCTCGAGGAACCAACGCCCGAAGCACAGCGGGACAGAGTCGAACACGCCCGAGCCTTCACGAATAATGAGTCGGCCTATCAGGCCATCCCTCGTCTGATCACCACGGCGAGGGGCCGCGCTCTCTTCGACCGGGTGCTGCAAGCGCGTGCGCCTTACGAGGAGGCCCTGAAGCCCGCGTACGCGCAATTGGCGGCGCATGACAACGATGCGGCACGCGCAACGCTCTTGAAGGCGGGGCTGCTGCGAACCGCGCTTATCCAGCAGCAAGACGAGTTCAAGAGTCTGGTTCAGAGCATGATGGACGCCGATGTGAAGGACAGCAACGACGTCTATGACATGGCGCGCGCAGTCCTGTGGGGAGCGGCGGTGCTGGCGCTGGTGGTGGCGCTGATACTTTGCGCGTTGGTGACGCGTTCGATCGTCCGTCCTTTGCAGCGTGTGGTCGACGGTGCCAATGCCTTGGCGCAGGGCGACCTGCGTGTCCAGGTACACGTTGAGAGCCACGACGAGCTCGGCAACCTGGCCGAGTCGGTGAACCGGGCGATTGGCAACCTGGCTGGCATCGTCGGCGGCGTCAAGCAGGCAAGCCTCGCGATCTCGTCCGCCACCGAACAGGTGGCGGCGGGAAATGCCGATCTGTCGCAGCGCACGGAGGAGCAGGCCGCGTCGCTCGAGGAGACGGCCTCGAGCATGGAAGAGCTGACCGCGACGGTCCGTCACAACGCGGACAACGCCCAGCAGGCCAGCACGCTGGCGACCAACGCATCGGAGGTCGCGCAGCGTGGCGGAGACGAGGTTGGCCGCGTGGTCGAGACCATGCAGGAGATCTCCGATAGCTCCGCCAAGGTTGCCGAGATCATCGGCGTGATCGAAAGCATCGCGTTTCAGACCAACATTCTCGCGCTCAATGCGGCGGTCGAAGCGGCCCGGGCCGGTGAGCAGGGCCGCGGCTTCGCGGTGGTGGCGAGCGAAGTCCGCACGCTCGCGCAACGCAGTGCGACCGCCGCTCGGGAAATCAAGGAGCTGATTGGTGAGTCGGTGGGCCGCGTGAATGTCGGTTCGCAACTCGTCGAGCAAGCTGGCGACACGATCCGGGAGATCGTGCAGTCGGTCAAGCGCGTGACCGACATCATGAGTGAAATCTCCGCAGCATCCCACGAGCAAAGCACCGGCATCGAACAGGTCAACCAGGCTGTCAGCCAGATGGACCAGGTCACCCAGCAGAACGCCGCGCTGGTCGAAGAAGCCGCGGCCGCAGCGCAATCGATGGCTGAACAGGCCCAGGCATTACGTGACTCGGTAGCGATATTCAAACTCGACGACCGGCGCGCTACAAACCCGTCATTGGGCGCGATAGCGCGCCCGACCATGACGAGGGCAGCCTTGCCAAAATCCCTCAAAGCCCTGTCCGCCTCCGCCGCACCGCGACTCTCCGCGACCTCCTCCACGACTGGCGCTTCGAGTCCGGCCACCGAGCCGGACTGGCAGACGTTCTAGCCGCTATGATTTCACGGGATTGTCGGTGTCCATCAGTGATGAATATGCCTTCCTTTTGTGCTGGCTACGGGGTTGTCCATCTTTCTCCGGCCCTGGTGCAAATTTCAGCGGCGAGCGAAAAGCGGCGTAGTCGCCGCTCCCGCATCGAGCGGAAAGGACTGCGTTGTAAGCAGCCGGCGCGGTGGTATCTTTGAGGCGCATATTCGCGAAATTGAACTGACCTTTTCGAATGCGATGCATCAGTTCGATGCCGGCCGTCGTAGTGGCTGCATTTCCGAAGCGTTTGAAGCCGAGCATTGCATTGATCCTGGACTTGATGTTGCGATGATCCTGCTCGATCAAGTTGTTCACATACTTCGACGATCGCAATGTCGTGTCCGCAGGCAGATACTGCTCCGCCTTCATTTCGCGCACCGCGCGGTGAGACGCAGCATAACCGTCCAGCGTGATTGTCTTCGGAGCGAACCCTTGACTCCTGGTCGCTTTCGCGAAGAAAGCATTGGCCGCAGCGACATCGCGCCTGGCAGTGAGCCGGAAGTCGACCGTCTTTCCTGCGCGGTTAACTGCACGGTAAAGATAGACCCATTTGCCGCGGACTTTCACATACGTCTCGTCGACTCTCCATGAACGACCAGCAGATTTCGCAAACCGATCCCAGCGCTTGAGGAACTCCGGCGTGAAGCGTTTGACCCAGCGCATGATCGTAGTGTGCGCCAGCGACAGCCCGCGCTCGGCCATTATTTCAACGATTTGCCGGTCGCTCGCCACTGCCACGCGATCGGCGAGTCGGTGATCTTTCCGGCGTCCTCCGAGAACAACAGCACCACGGCACCGCGATTGCGCTGCCTGACAATGCGTTCGCTAATCCCTGATACCGTCGCGGTAACTCCTCCCTCGACGAGCTTCGCCTGGCCGTTGCCCGAGGCGCCAGTGATGCCGCGCACTGCGGTCGCCGGTACCGAATGGAGAGCGAGACAATTACACATTCAACGAATGCCGACGAAATGTGATCCTGACCGATGCAAGCCAGCAAGAAATCCGGTCGGGCATAAGCTCGCATGGAAGAAATCCGGCTAAGCCCAGATATCAAATTCACGAACAGTGAAAGACGGCAATCCGCCGGGTGGACCCGACGTCAAAATGTCCGTCTCGGCAGGCGGTTGAACGGCTGGAGATGGCCGAGGGTGTGTCAAAACTCAGGCTCACGCCTCTCGTTCAAAAAGTCGGCTTTCGAAAAGGGCCTACAACGGCTTGGTGGCGTGTCGGGAAGGATAAAGTGACCCCTCAAAACCTACAACTTTTGTGTTTTGACACACCCGCGGCCGACTCCTGTCCGTTGCGGGTCGGCCGAACCCGACCGAGGCTGTGTGAAAACGCATGTTGAATGCGGTGTTCTAAGAAATCGACCCTTCAGAACACGATGTATTAGCTTGGTACCGAACTGGGAGGGGTAAAGCGACCCCCGAAAACCGAGTACTTTTGCGTTTTCACACGGCCTCGACCCTGATGGGACATTCGCTCTAGCCGGAAGCGGACATCTCGGCGCGTGGTTTATACGGTTGTCCGTTCGGCGGCCCAGTCCGCGCATTAACCTTGAGCCCACGGCTGAGCTTTCACGCGCGCCACCACCCAGTCGATGAAGCTACGTGTCTTGCCCGCCCTGAAGCGCCCGGATGGCAATAGCAAATGGATCGTGCCAGGGGTGCCGAGTGTCCAGCCGGGCAGCACCGGCACGAGCGCACCTTGCGCGACCGGATTCGCAACAAGCCATGTCGCGCCGGCGACGATGCCGACGCCTGCGACAGCAGCCGCAATCAGGCTCTCGGGATCGTCGGCGGTGTAGCGGGCGTCGACGCGCACGGCGACCGCATCCGCATCCTTGACCAAACGCCATTCGGGATTGCCCTTGAAGCGTGAGTTCGCGACGCACACATGCCGCGTCAAATCATCCGGCCTTTGCGGCGCGCCGTGGGCGGCGATATACGCGGGAGATGCATAGACAAAGCGCTCGTTCGTCATTAGCCGCCGGCTGATCAGGCGGCTGTCCTGCAACTCGCCGATTCTGATTGCGACGTCGAACCGCTCGCCGATCAGATCGACGTAGCGGTCCGAGAACTCAGCGTCGATCGAAACGCCCGGGTGAAGCGCGAGGAACTCGGGCAATAGTGGCGCAATGCACATCCGGCCGAACGTCGCGGGCAACGCGACGCGCAACAAGCCCTTCGCGACGTTGCCCGCTTGCGCCACTTCGAGCAGCCCTTCCTCCATCGCATTCGTCGCGGCCGTCATCCGTTCGTAGAGTGCGGCGCCGGCTTCCGTCGGGGTCAGCTTGCGTGTCGAGCGTTCGAGGAGACGAACCGCGAGACGCGCTTCCAGCGCGCTGACGCGCCGCGAAATTGTCGAGACGTCCTTGCCGAGTGCATCGGCCGCTCGCACGAAACTGCCCGTGCCGAGCACCGACAGGAAGGCCGCAATTTCGTCCATGTACGCCCCGTCCATCTCGTACCCTTCATGCGTGAATGCCCGCCGATGCCCGGCGAACAGAGTGGCTCCGGCGCAAGCTCCTTCAGGTTTGCCATAAACGCTGACGACCGTGAATCAGTACGATAAACGAGATCGGCGTTACGCGTTGCCTGGTGCGTTGTCGCGCAAACGCCATAGCCCGAGCGGATTGTCGTCGCGCAACGCCGGTGGCAGTAGTTCGGGCGGGAAGTTCTGATAGGCGACCGGACGCAGGAAACGATCGATCGCGGTGCTGCCCACCGCAGTGAAGCGTGGATCGGACGTTGCCGGAAATGGCCCGCCATGGACCTGCGCATCCGATATCTCCACCATGTTCGAGAAGGCATTGATGACGATCCGCCCTGTCTTCGCCTCGACAACCGGCAGCAGCCGATGCGCGAGTTCGTGGTCAACCGGTTCCAGGTGAACAACCATACTGAGTTGTCCACGCATGGCGCCGCCGACCGCGAGCATCTCATCCGCTGACTGGCAGCGCACGAGGATCGCGGACGGTCCGAACACTTCGTCGAGCAAGTGTATATCGTGCAGCACCGCCTTTGCGTCTACTTCGAACAGGTGCGTCCGCCCGTCGAGCGCCCCGCCGCTATCAGCACCGCACGCGAGCTCGGTGACGCCGGTACTGCACCGCAAACGTTCGACGCCACGCTCAAAGTTCGCATGGATGTTGCGCGCCAGCATCGTGGCCGCCGGCGTATCAGCGAGCGTCTCGCGCAGCGTGCTGCGCAGTGCATTGAATCCCGTTCCGTCGATCGCCAGGATAATGCCCGGCGTCAGGCACATCTGGCCAACGCTGGCGACCATCTGTTCGACGAAGCGCGTGGCGAACGTATCTGCGCGCGTCGCGAGCGCAGTTGGCAGCACGAAGTGCGGATTGGAGCTTGTCATCTCCGCGAACACCGGAATCGGCTGGGCACGCATCAGGCCGCGGCGCACCAGCGCCATGCCGCCCGCTTCGGAGCCGGTGAACGCGACGGCCTTTGTTTCCGGATGATCGACCAGCGCTTCGCCGATCGAGTTGCCGTCGCCGATGATCAGTGAAAAGACACCTTCGTGCAGACCGTTGTCGGCTACCGCCTTCTGGATGGCGCGGCCGACCAGTTCCGACGTGCCAAGATGCGACGGATGCGCTTTGGCAACCACCGGGCAACCGGAAGCGAGTGCAGAGGCTGTGTCACCACCGGCGACCGAATAGAGAATCGGGAAGTTGCTCGCGCCAAACACAACGACTGGGCCGAGCGGCACCTTTTGCATCCGCAGGTCGACTCGCGGCAGCGGTTGCCGGCTGGGCTCCGCGGAGTCGATCGTCGCATTGCGCCACAAGCCACGCAATACGACGCGCGCGAACATGCGAAGCTGGGCAGCGGCCCACGCAATTTCACCGGACACACGCTCGGGCGGAAGCCCCGTTTCCGCGACACAGCGCGTCACCAGCGTATCACCCAATCCTTCGAGGTTCTCCGCGATCGAATCGAGGAAGCGGGCGCGCAATTGCGGCGCGATACGGCTGTACGAATCGAACGCAGCGGCTGCGAGCCGGCACGCGCGATCTACCTCGGCTGTGCCGCCCGCGCCGAACATCGGCGCGATTGACGCGTTGGTTGCGGGATTCAACGCTCGCATCTCGGCCTGCCCGCCACGTACAGACTCGCGTCCGATCAGCATTTCACCTAGTACTTGCATCGATACTCCTGACTTTCAGCTTGAATGAAACAACGCGGCGTCGCCCGACATCGCGTCAATACCTGCGGCTCATGCGAATGCGGCTTTGTCGAGCGCGTCGGCCACGCGCACGACAACCTTGCCAAGGTGCGTGCCGCGCAACAGGTCGATGAAAGCGGCCGGCGCGTTCTCCAGCCCGACGACCACATGCTCCAGATAGCGCAGCGAGCCCTCTGCCACCCACGGTTCTGCGAGTTCGCGCCACTCAGTGAAGTTTTCCTTGCGGTCTAACACGATGAATCCCTGGATACGCAGCCGTTTGATGAACGTGTCGCGCAGATTCGGGCCGGGACGCAAGACAAGGTCGTTGTATTCGCCGACCATTCCGCACATGATCAATCGCCCGAACGGGTTCATCTGATTGAACACCGCGTGTTGCAGCTCACCCCCGACGTTCTCGTAGTACACGTCGATGCCGTCCGGGCAGACGTCGCGTAACGCAGCCGACAAATCAGTGACCGCGCGATAGTCGATGCATGTGTCAAAGCCAAGCTCGTCTTCGACGAAGCGGCACTTGTTCTCGCCACCGGCAACACCGACGACACGCGCGCCGGCGCGACGCGCCAGCTGGCCGGCCACCGAACCAACCGCGCCGGACGCCGCCGATACGACCACCGTTTCGCCCGCCTTCGGCTCGCCGATCTGCTTCATGCCGGCATACGCGGTTGCACCCGGCATACCGAGCACGCCGAGATACGCTGAATGCGGCGCGCTGCCCGACAGCACCAGCAGATCGTCGCCGCCCGACACGATGTGGCTCTGCCAGCCGCGCGCGCCGACGACAATCTCCCCGGGCTTGAAACCGGCATGTTTCGATGCGATGACCTGGCCGACGGTCTCGCCGGTCATCGGCTCACCGAGCTTCACCGACGGCGCATACGACACCACGTCATCCATCCGGCCGCGCATGTACGGATCAAGCGACAGCCAAAGCGTTTGAGTCAGCACTTCGCCATTGCGCAGAGCCGGGATCTCGTCCTCGACGAGAGCGAAGTTGTTTATCTGCGGAGAACCGCCAGGGCGGCTGTGAAGTACAACGGAGCGACGTTTCGTTTCCATACAGAATCCATCTGCAATTGATTCAGGAGGCTCGGCAGGTCGGTTCCAATTGGAGCGACGCACTTCATGCCGATCGGACGCGACGATGACGCTATCCGGGATGATCTACGGCCTGGATGGCACGCTCATCAGCTGCGGACGCATGCACGGTGACAACGCGTGGAAAGAATAGTAATTCGTAGAGAGCGGGTCGATAATTGGGCGGTCAGCCAAAACATCTTTGCGTACGGCCCCGGAATAAGGCTCGTGCCAGACCACCGGAAAATACATGAGAAAGTTACTGTTTCTCTATATGGCCGCGTGACTAGTAGTCACTATGGGTTAATTGCGCACCTTAGCCGCTCACTTCAACTGCGATTGTCGTCGGTCTGACGTATCGATCGAATGCGCTTATTGGCCCTGTCGTTGTCCTATCGGCGACCGCTGCAAGGAACGCGAAAGCGAACACCACACTCTCTGAGTCCGGACGGTCAAAATGACCTCTTGAGGGTATCTCAGCGGCAGGGGCAATTTCCATCTGTCTCGGCGCTGAGGGCGAAACACCGGCCGCTTGAGGAAGTCTCTGTCTACACAGCGATTCAGCTAAAGATTCGTTTGAGCCTACCGTAAACCCGCTTAGTAACATTTCCCGAATCCCGGGTGCTGCGCATCCGGATCCACCATGGAATTGAACATGTCTATATCCGCTCTCGCAGGCAATAACGCGGCCACTCTCTCGCAATCCAACGCGCAATCGGCATCGTCCGACCCGGCGGCATCAAATGACGGAGCCAATACGGCGTCCCCTACGGTGTCGACGACCACACAAACGTCCGTGGCCGACTCCTCGACGCAGGTCACGCTTAGCCCTGAGGCGCAACAGTTCGCCAAGCTCAACGCCGAGGGCATGACTGTTACTGTCACGAGTCTGTCAGGACTGAACCTGCCGTCGCGGTCGTCCGGTGAGTCGTTTGCCGATTACGCGCAGCAGCTTACCCAGGCGCTGAAAGGATTCACTCCAATTGCCCCACCGACGAACGAAAAAGGTCAATACGACGGCTATATTTCGCAGTCGGCCTTCGAGGCCGTGGTGGCGCAATTCGGCGGTAGTAAAACCCAGGCTGATCAGCTTTTCACGGCGTTCGATACCAACGGCGGCAGTTCGGTATCGAACATCGAGTTGCTAAACGCGATGGCCGGTACCGCCACTAGCCCGAACAGCTCCTCGGCGCAGGCGCTTTTGAAACTGATGGACAGCAGCGGCGATGGCACGGTGAGCAGCGGCGAGTTCCTCAACTTTGAAACTGCAATGGTCGCTGCGGAGAAGCCCGCGTCCTGAAATCCAGCGGCGACACCCGGCGAGAGTGTGAATATCGCTGTCGTTGCCGTGGCTCGTGAGCTCGGGGGTCTCATCAGGATTCAAAGCCGAGGAGTCGAAGCTTCGAATAGCAGATCGTCTGGCCAACCTAATTGCCGTGTCCCGCCGTCCTGAGCTGGCGAGTCTTCCGGTTACCTACGAATTTCTCCGCTCCCCAAGGCAGACCGTTGGGTTTCGACTGATTGCTGACGATCCGAACGTCGAGGTCGAGTGTCTCAAACCGGACCCGGCCGCTTCGCGATCAACACCAGCGCCTGAGTCGGATGCTTAAGGGGCACTATGCCTACTTCGGCATCAGCGGGAATTATGAGCGCCTGGCGACCCTGCCGCATCAGGTCGCACGCATCTGGCGCAAGTGGTTATCGCGGAGGTCGAATAAACGCTCTCTGCCGTGGATTGCCTTTGCGGGAATACTCGAACTATTCCCGTTACCGCAGCCTCGGATTGTCCATCGCTACGCCAAACCGCGAGCGAATCGGTTTCGACGCATTAGCGGAGGCAGGTGGTATGCTGCGGACCTTTCAAGAATGAAATGAAGGACAAGGAAGGCTCTGAATCCGGCGGTCGCCAAAGTGCTGAAGCGGTTGCACTATCCGCTCGATGTGATGCTGGTGTGCGTGCGTTGGTAGGTTGCCTATCCGCTGAGCCTGCGCAACCTGGAAGAGATGATGGCTGAACGCGGAGTCGCCGTAGACCATTCGACGGTTCATCGCTGGGCCATCAAGCTTCTGCCCGTTCTCGAGAAAGCCTTTCGCAGGTGCAAGCGCGCAGTCGGCAAGAGCTGGAGGATGGAGGAGACTTATGTGAAGGTCAGGGGCGAGTGGCAATACCTCTATCGAGCCGTGGACAAAGATGGCAACACGGTTGATTTCCTGCTGTGCGCCAAGCGTAACGAGGCAGCAGCGCGGCGTTATTTTGAAAGGTCGATCGATCGGAACGGCGCACCGGAAACGGTAACAATCGATAAAAGCGGAGCCAACCTGGCAGCGCTTGAGGGCACCTGATCAGGTTCGCTAATTCCAATCCGTTCAAACTTCTGGCTAAGAAGGATTCGGCTGTTCAGGCGCGGATTCTATGACCATTTTTGCTGTTTAGGTCAATTCAGTTTTTACCAAAACGTCGCATCTGACGAAGTAATCGGCCGGCTCAAGCGTTTCAGCATGCGTATCGACGCGGGGCTTTAGCCTCTTCTGGATCTGTGTCTCTTCATCCGGCTAACCGGCACTCTCCGACCGCGCGAAAGTTGTTTGCACAAAGCGAGCGAATCGTCGATACGCCTAACGAAAACCGGCACTGTTCGGCAGCGGCCGTCCACTTCTTCGTTTGATTTTTTATCTCGACACACCGTGCAAATGTCCGATGTACCAAGTCCAACGGCCATTCGCTCACGTGGGGTCGCCTGCCGCTTTCGGCCTTGGCCGACATTCGCACCTCGGCGCATATGACTCAGCTATGGAGCGAATTCCGGGCATTCGCATATACACTTGGTGCCAAAATCTTCAGCGTTCTGAATGGCTGATTGGCGCCTGATGCATGGGATTACGCGTATGATCCCGACTTTCGAATTCACGGCCGACGTCTCTGGTCGGTAACCGCTCCGCGTCGTGCATTATCTCTTCAAGGTGAGAACCATGTTCAGGATTTTTTTGCAATTAGGCTTTGCGACCGTCGTTGTATCGATACTTGGGGCGTGTGCGACGGCGCCTGCAGGTCCTGCCAGTTCTTCCATCGACCCGCCTCAGGGCGAGCGCGTGATGACGTTGGTAGCGTCTGGTGTGCAGACTTATTCGTGTGAGTTCGACGCGCAGCATCATCTGGGATGGGTGTTCAGGAGCCCACAAGCGACGCTGTTCGACATGAGCGGCCGCGCCGCGGTCCGGCACGGCGCCGGGCCGTCCTGGGAAGCTGAAGACGGAAGCCGGATTGTAGGGCGTGTGCTTGCACAGCGTCCCAGCGAAACGTCGGCAAGCATACCGCAACTGTTGCTCGAAGCTCATAGCACGTCCGGTATCGGCACATTGTCGGCTGTCCGGTATGTGCAGCGAGTGCACACCGTTGGAGGGTTGATGCCGGCCGCACCATGTTCGACGGAACACGAAATCGGTAGCTCGCCCTATCTTGCGGATTATGTTTTCTATCGGTAGTAGCACGCGCTTTTTTGCGGGCGTTTTTGTCAAACCGAAGGGAAACGGTTGTGGTGCAATTCCTGCGCGTCGGTCTGTACCCTTGAGCTTTTGACGACCACGAGCCAATGAGCGAGCTGAAAGATCTCGAATGGTTGTTCAACGGGCGTCATTTCGACCGCGAAGTCATCGTCCTTTGTGTGCGTTGGTATCTGCGCTACAAGCTCAGTCTGCGTGATCTTGTCGAGATGATGGCTGAGCGCGGCCTGTCCCTGCTCACACTACGATCCTGCGTTGGGTGAAGCGCTACACGCGGGAGTTCGTCAAACGCTGGAATCGGTTGGCTACGACAGCCGGTCAGTTGTGGCGAGTCGACGAGACCTGCGTGAAGATTCGCGGCAAATGGGCCTATCTCTACCGCGCCGTTGACCGGGCGGGAAAGACGATGGATTTTCGCCTCAGCGCGAGGCGCGACGTGGCGGCAGAAAAGGCGTTCTTCGCGAAGGCAATCAGGACTCAGGGACGCGCTCCTGAGACGATCATGCTGGACGGCTACGCGGCATCTCATCGGGCGGTCCGCGAGATGAAGACCGACGAGTCGCTACCCAGGTGAACGAAATTGCGATCCTCGAAGTTCCTGAATAACCTGGTTGAGCAGGATCACCGCCACATCAAATCGCGGGTGAACGTGATGCTCGGGTTCAAGCGGTTCCGCAGCGCCGCCGTTATTTTCTCCGGCATCGACCTGATGCATCGGATTCGCAAAAGCCCGTTCGATCTCACCAGCATGCACCTCGAAGATGCCGCTTCGCCCTCGATCTGGATGGCGGTTCTTTCGGCTCGTTGAGGTGCCCGAAGCAAGAACGATTTCTCGCCCGACTACCGAGTTTGCACCACTACTCTCAAATCAAACAATGCAAGATCTGACGGTGCGGGAAAAGCAGGTCCTCGCCATGATAGGCGCGGGTCTGAAAAGCGTGGATATTCAAAACGCATTGCAAATCGCGCCCATGACGCTGCGAAAGCACCGCGCAAATATTACGCAGAAGCTAGGGCTCAGAACGAGCGGGCAACTTACTGCTTACGCGGTGGGCCTGACGCCGGTGCCTCTCAAATCAACTTCATTTCTCGAAAATCGCTGAACTTTTAGGCGACCGTGAGCGCCTGGTGCTGGAGCGACTCGCTACCGGGATGACGAGCAAAGAGATTGCGCGCGCCCTAGGAATCAGTGACCGTACTGTTAGCAAACATCGCGAAAACATAAAGCGCAAGGTCGGCGTGCGGGACCTCGCCGGGCTCATTCAGCTAGTGCGCGCGATCTCCTCGTGAAGGACAGATTCGCCGTAATCCGACTACGCATTCAGAGGTATTTCTCGGATCAATGATTGGACTCATTGTTCAGTTGCGGTGTGTGCATAAGCGGGCATCGCAAAGTCAACTTTTCATTCGAGGAAACCATGAACAATGCAGATCAGCTTCACAGTCAGCTAGTGGCCGGCGCAACGTTTTTTGGTAGTGAGCTTTGGAACCTTCATCCCAACTTTCTTGCAGCGGCAGCGCCTGGAGAAGCTACTCCTACTCCTCCGCCTCCGATCGATAAAACGGATGGTGGCCTTTTTAGTGCCGTGCAACTGACTAAAGAAGTCGCGGCGGAAGTGCAAGCGGACATGACAAAGGCTTCGACCTGCATGCTGAATTTGACTTCGCTCGGAACCACCTACTGTCAGAGCGTCGCAGCAAAGGCGAATAATCCCGATCTCCTCTTCGACACGGCCACCTGGAAGCAGGTCCTGCTTCACTACCCGATGCTTGGCCCAATGAGCTTTAAAGATACCGGGTACTCGAAATCGATCCGCGGCGTTGAATTGTCTTCCGCGTTTCTCCAGCAGATCCTTGGGTTCGCCGCTACGGGACCCGTTGTCGGCGCTTTCCAGACCTTCATTGGGTCGTTTGGTAACAAAATCAGCGCGGGTGTGGACAAGTCAAGCAAGCCGTTCCATTTTGCGTCGAACACCGTCTTCATCGACGCCCAGCAGGTCGGCAATGAGTGGTTAGTTCTACCGCATCTGAAAATGTTCTTCTGCGACTTCACTTCTCAGGAGCGGAAGGTGTATTCGAGCTGTGGCTCCGCGACGATGCTTGATGTGAACCTCCGTTACATTGAGGTCGATGCAATCTGGAACTTCCAGCTCTACAAAAGCGATCCGACAGTTGCTGCCGCGTTTGACAAGCTCGTCGGTGCAAGCAATATCAACAAGATTTCGGAAGCAGCAACTTTCTTTGGTGGCACGGTTAGTTAGCACGCGGATGTTGCAGTAGGTGGGACCACCGTTTCGCAAATCTGCGGCGACACAGCGGACCTCTACCGCGTTCGTAGAGGTCCGCCTTCTGACCGTTATCTGGAGAATTTCATGAATCCTTCCTTGACATCCGTCTTCTTCCTTTCAGCGGACGGGTTGGCGCGCGACATGCCAAATGTGCAAATACTCGACGTATTCGGATTAGTCCACTCATTTGCCAGTTCGCGTGCCAACACTGTATCTGCAAAAGATTATCAAAGTTCTTCTCAGTTGGCTCTGTTGCGGGTTCCGGGCCTTGGACCTGCTAAAGAGCTTCGATATTCGGATGCGTTTCCCTCTGAGAACGCCGCGATTACCGCGCTACTTACGCGGGTTCCGGAGAGCAAGCCATCCAGACAAGCGGAATTTATCGCCAGTCTCGACGCGCCCCAATCACCCGAAGCGCGTGATGAGTTTCTAACGCTTTACTGCGGTTCGGTAACACCGGCAACTGATACGTCTGTGAGTATCAGCGCTGTCAGCTTTCTATTCGTACATTGGGTACCGGATGTCGCACTGGGAGATAGTGGCCAGCTCGATGTCGTGCAGATGAGTAGTGTTTTGAACAAAGAATGGTTCGATTCGCATCAGAGTGAGTGGCTTGCCCTGACGAAACACGGCGATCACTCGTCAGTTATCAACTCGGGAAGGTTCCTTCAACTTCCGGCGTAGGGGTGTTCGGCCGACCTTGGAGAAGGTCGCATTGAAACCCGCCTCATCAAACAAACCCGTTGGGATCATTCCATGAAAAATCTGAAATTCGTTCGCGCGCTTTTAACTTGCCATGCAGCGAAATCTGTCGGGTTGCTGGCATTGACGTTTACTACGTTCGCTGCGGTTGCCCAAACTTGTGTTCCACCTGCGAATAAGGATTGGACCGGGTGGTTGACGGCTCAAGAAGACGCAGGCGGGCATGCGAAGGCGTGTCATCTTGGTGTATCCGTCTCAGGATTGATCGGTCGGCTGGAAAACCGCGGCGGTAGTAAGGCACCCGCTTGCGCACCGTATGGTGAAGCCGCCAGCTCGTGGTCGGATCCGGCATCGCTTCTAGCCGCGATAAAGCCGGCTATAATCGCCGACGCGGCCGGCTATGCAGCGGGAGCTGCTGGCACCCATGTCATTCAGGGCGTCTCAGATAAAACTGTCGGAATAGTGGTTACCCGTTTTGAGGGATCTAATCCGGCAAAGAATAGAGCGGCCTGCGATGGAAACAATTCTTACGTATGCGTGAAAACAAAAACGTGGACGGCGGTCGTGCGGAAAACCGAAGCCGGCGCCTGCTACCTCGTCACGGCCTATCCTGGAGACTAATCCGGCATAAGCTGCGAACTGTGAACGGCCGTAAGGAACCAGGACATCGTATCGCCCAAGCCGTGCGGGCGCTCACGGTCGCAGATGGCCCGATTGTGACATTCGCACATTGTGATCGCTTGCCCGTCCAAGGATCGATCTGAGGCAATTGATTGCGACCGCACCGTGTTAGATATACTACCCTTACCAAACCGCGAAGGTGCGCGTTGAGCGTCAAGACCCATGCGCTCGTCCAACCGTGCTGTGCCGAATCTGATCGAAACCCGGAACCAGTTGTATCCTGAGCGGTATCCGGAAACTGCCCGCGCCGATGCGAGTCTTGGGGGATGGCAATCTGCTGCCAGAGGATATGAACGACGCCAATCCGCATCCGGGCGGAATACAGATGAAGAGCGCGGGCACTTCGCAGTAGCGGCGCTCAGGCATGGCATGAGTGGCGTTTCCGGATGCCGTGGACCGGGACGAATATCTGAAAATGCCCAGAGACCGGTCTATCCGGAGATTGCGATGAATGTTTCCAGATGGGCGAACTCACCGCACATTCGGGTAATCTCGAGATTGCATTGGCATCGTGCAGTCGCCCGTTGGGAAACTGCACGGCCACTTCTGGTGACACTCCAGACGCTTTTACTCGACACTATTTAGCATCCGCATCGCTGCCTTTTCGGCATTGGCTACGTGCAGCCGGGCAATGTCCTGAGCTCCCGCAGCGTCGCGCGCCTTCAGCGCTTTATAAAGCCGGTCGATTTCGCTCAGGCTGTCTGGTAGGCGATCCGGGTGCATCAGCGAGGTCGTGCGCAGCAAATTAATGCGCGAATACAGGCTATTGAGAATTTCCTTGATGAGCGCATTACCGCAATTGTCGAGCAGAAGGTCATAGAGCGCAGCCTTCGCGCGCAATACCCCTTCCTGATTCTGTGCGGTGGCTTGTGCGCGCAGTTCCTTCACCACGTCACCAAAGTGCCGGATAGCGTCGTCGTGAGCAAGGCGGGCGAATTCGTGGGCGGCGAAACCTTCGAGCAGCCCGCGTAGCGCGTACAACTCACCGGCCTCCTCTTTCGACATCACCGCAACGATGGGGCCCTTGTGAGGCACGCTTCGCACCAGCTTCTCGGCCTCGAGCTTGCGCAGCGCCTCGCGCACCGATGTCCGGCTTACACCTAGCGTCTCGCACAGTTCGCGCTCAATCAGTCGTGCCCCTGGCGCGAAGCGCCCGGTCACGATCGCCTGTCGCAGAACGTTTTCCACCTGATGACGTAACGTCTCAGGCCTCACCAAGCCCATGTCTGTTAACATTATTGTATTCCCGTCCGACAAGATTCAACCTCCATGATACTTGAGCGGGACCGCCATCGGCGCTCTTAAGATCGCGTGGAACAAGAAATCGGCGAATCGGCGCGCGTTCAGGCGCGTTCGGACGCTACACACAGCGGCGCGCGCGAGACGATGGAAAGCGCTGCATCGAACTTCATGATCATCGGTTGTGCGTGGGCGACCTCGACCGAGGCGATCGCGTCGTCGCCGATTCCATCGAGCCGCTTGAAGAGCGCGCGCAGTGAATTGCCGTGACCTACCATCAGTACGGATTTCCCACGCGCTAGTGCCGGCGCGACGCAGTCGTCCCACAGCGGCAGCACGCGTCGTAACGTGTCGCGCAGGCTTTCGGTGCGTGGCAGTGAATCCGGGCCGGGCATTGCGTCGTCATGCAATGCGCGCACGAGTGCAGCATGCAGGTCGGCGTCGAGCGCTGGCGGCGCAAGATCGAAGCCGCGCCGCCATTGCCGTACGCGTTCGGCCCCGTATGCCAGCGCGGCCGCATTCTTTTCCATGCCCGTCAGCGCGCCATAGTGGCGGTCATTCAGACGCCACGAGCGCACAATTTCCGGCATTGGCTCGTCGAGCGCGCACAGCACGTGCCCGAGCGTATCGGCTGCGCGTGACAGCGCCGACGTGACCGCGAGATCAAAGCAAAAGCCCGCGTCACGTAAGCGCTCGCCGACGCGCTGTGCATCGGTAACCCCTTGCGCGGACAGGCCGACGTCGCTCCAGCCGGTGAACCGGTTGGAGCGATTCCAGACCGACTGGCCGTGACGTAGGACCACAAGTGTGGCCGATTTCTCAATCATGTCGATGGTTCAGCGCTAGTTGTAGCCGAGAATCGCGACGGCCCGCACATGCACGTGCTCGTTGCTGTTCGACGCGAGAATTGAAAGCGGCGGTGACTGCATCGCTCGCCACGCTCAACCGCGCCCACCGGGGCTCGCGTTGGCATGCGTGGAGGGAGTGTGCGGCGCGGCCCGCTGCCGTGATAGTAGGTCTACGGAAAAGATCGACTCGCGCATCGTAAGATCATCCATGTGAGGCCCCGCTCGCCGCGCTGCGGTGCACGAGAGCGGCCTCCAGCAGCGGTGCAGCCAGTTCCGCGCCGTGAATCCCCGTCACGCTGACAATCTCCAGCAACTCCATCAATTCCTCGGCGGTCGCGCCGTAGCGCAGCGCGTTGCGCATGTGCAGCTTGAGGCCAGGTACGTACAGGTGCGTAGCAGAGGCGTCAAACGCGCAGTACATGAACTCCTTGATCTTCGGGTCCAGTACGCCGGTACGCCATGGCACCGACGAGAACTCGACATACGCTTCGAAGAGATCTGGATCGAGTTCCAACAGGCCCTCCCAACTAGGATGCCAGTAGCCACGGTTCTTCTCGAACCCGGCTTTCAGCTTTTGGCGGCGCTCGTCAAGTTGCGGCGCGCCATTGCGCAGGCCCTCCTCTTCCAGCACTTCGAGCAGTACCGGTACGCCGACGTTGCTGGTGTGAATACCGATCGTGCTGATCAACTCCAGCACTTCGATCAACTCGTCGCGCGTCGCACCGAACGACAGCGCCCGCTCAATATGACGCGCGACGCCTGGCGCGTACAGTTGTGTCGCGCACGCATCGGCGGCCAGCGCGATGAACGCGCGTGTCTTGTCGTCGAGATGATTCCTGCGCTGCGGCACGCCTGCGAACTTCAGGTATGCGTCGACGAAACGCGGGTCGAGGCGCACGAGGCTGTCCCATTCGGGACTCGCCTTGCCGTGCAGGCCAATGAGTTCGTCACGAAGGCGTGACCGATCCAACTGCGGCATAGTCCGGGTCATAACGTGAATTCCATCGAGGGAAATGCGGCGAATGTTTTTTTGCGCGTGCGGGACCACCCTGCGCACCGCACGCGCGCTCAGTGCGCTCGCGCTAGCGGGCCGCGACAGTCGGATAATCCTGCTCCGCAACCTCCTCCTGCCACGTTCCCTTGCCGATCGATGTCGCGATATGGACCAAGTAGCTCCCTTCGCTCGCGCCGTGCCAGTGCCGCTCGTTCGGCCCGATGAACACGATGTCGCCCTGGCGGATCGGCTGCGGTTCTTCGCCGTCCAGACAGATCCAGCCCTGACCGGCCGTGACCTGCAATACCTGGCCGTGCTCGTGCGTGTGCCAGTAAGTGCGTCCTCCCGGTTCGAAGAGCACGGTATTGATGGTGACGCCGTTGGTAGCCGGCATGACCGGGTCGGCCCAGACAGTACCCGTGAACGTGTCGCTGCGGCGCTCGGACATCGCGCCAGCCGCTCTGCCGTGAAAGACCTTCATGCGTTTTTCTCCTTGTGTGCTCCGTCGAACAGCCGCACGCCGCCCGACACGTCGCCAATCGCATCGACGACACGGTTGCTGATTACATCGCCATAACCAAGCGCGGTGCCGAGGCCGAAGCTCGCGAGCGGGCCGGCCGAATTCAGCGACATCACGCCGAGTTCGCGCGCGCGGTCCACGTACAGCACGACATCCTTGGTCATCAGCTTGCCGGTCAGGCCGCCTTCCAGATAGTCGCCGTCGACGATCTTCGGGAAACGATTGAGCGTGGCGAAATTGACGCCGCTGCTGCTGTTCAGCACATCGAGCAGCAGATGCAGGTCGAGGCCGGCCTTCTTGCCCGCCACCATCACTTCGGCGCTGGCGGCAAGGCTCACCGCGTTCAGAAAATTGTTGAGCAGCTTGGTGGTGTGACCCGCGCCGCTCTCGCCCATGTGGGCGACCTTCGAACTGATCGGCGCGAATGCCCATTGCAGCGCGGCGACGGCGTCAGCGTTGCCGCCCACCATCAGTGTGAGCGAGCCCTTCTCCGCCGCGGCCGCGCCGCCCGAAATGCCCGCGTCGACGTAATGCACGCCGCGCTCGGCAAAGCGTTTGCCGAGGCGGATCGTCGAGCTGGCAGCGGCCGTGCTCAAATCGACGACGATCTGTCCCGCACGGCAATGCGCGAGCACGCCCTCTTCACTCTCGACAACCGCCTCGACCACCTTGCTGTCCGGCAGCGACATCATCACGACGTCCGCATACGCAATCACGTCGCCTATCGTGCCAGCCGCCTTCGCGCCTGCCGCGTCGATACGCTCACGCATGGTGTCGTAACCGAGCACTGCGATGCCTGCATCGACCAGGCGCCGGGTCATGCGCCCGCCCATGTTGCCGAGACCGATGAAGCCGATCCGTTCCTTGTTCATGAGTTCTGTTCCTCTGCTTCGAAATTAGAAATCCACATCCTTCGTTTCCGGGCCCATCAGCGCACCGACCATGCCGACCAGGCCGCCCACGCACAGCAGCACGACCGATGTCAGCCGCAGTGGCATGAAAGCGCCGAGCCAGTTCATATAGAACGCGTAGAACGAAGGGATGATCACCGACAGACTGAAGCCGACGCCGAAGCCGGTGGCGCGCACATCCGTCACGAAACGCTCGTTGATGTACGTGACGATCACACCCCACGGCGACGTGACGAGCACCGCGAGCACACACACCAGCAGCATGATGGTCGACAGCGACAGCCCATCGACATTCGCCAGCACGTACAGCAGCGCTGCGCCAACCGTGGCGATCAGCGGACCGACGATCACGAAGAAACGGCGCCGCCCGATGCGCTGCGCGATCAGTCCCGAACCGATGTAGCTGAAAAACAGCACGAAGTACGTGAGCATGAGCGTCGCGGTCATCTGGAAGCCGGTCAGATGCAGCGTCTTCACCAGCAGGCCCGTCGGCAGGAAAATCGTGATGATGTTTTGCGTGAGCCAGAAACCCGTCATCATCACCAGAACCTGCAGGAGGTTGCGCCCGCTCTTGCCGCGCAGCAGATCGGAGAGCGGCAGCTTTTCGGCGACGGCTGCCTTGTCAGCGGCTTCGCTCTTCCAGATCTCCGATTCGGAGACCTTGCGCACGTAGTACATCGTCAGCAGCCCGGCGAGCGCCGCGCCGAGTACAAACGGAATACGCCAGCCCCATTGCGCATACGGCGAGTGCATGCCGTTTAGCGGAAACAGCACGAACATCAGCATTGCGACGAGGTTGATCGTCACGTATGCGGCCGGAAAGCCGGCGATGATGAAACCGCCAACGAAACCGCGCTGCTCTTTCTTCGAATACTCGATCGCCAGCGGCATCGCGCCCGTGTAGCCGCCACCCAGAAAAATCCCGTCGACGAAACGCAGCAGCACCAGCAGCCAGTACGACACGATGCCGATGGTTTCGTAGCCGGGCAGCAACGCGATTAGCAGCGTCACCACGCCGAAACCCGACACCGACCAGATCGAAGCCTTGCGCCGGCCGACGCGGTCCGCGATCATGCCGAACAGCAACGCCCCGACCGGCCGGCCGAGGAGCGTCGTGATAAATACCAGCGACGCGAGGATGGTCTCCATGCCGGCCGAAAGGTGCGGCGGCTGGAAAAAGCCGAGCACCGGTGACAACACCACCACCGGCAGATAGATATCGAACATGTCGATGAATTCAGAGAAGAACGCACCCTTGATGGCGTTGCGCCTCCTCGATTCAATCGACTGATCGTTCTCCGCCGTTACAACGTCATTCGCAGTCAACGCTTTCATGCCTGTCTCCGTTCGTTGTTCGCACTGCTTTGCGGCGCGAGTTCTCCTTGCGCAGCCCCGTGTGCTGTTGGCTGTCTGCAGTGTGTTGCCGCGTCAGGCGGCGGCCGCTTCCGCTTCGTAGGCCTTGATCGCGTCGCTCGCGACGCGGAACGCCGCGAGCGCGAGCGGTGCGCCGCAGTAGGCGGCGGCCTGCATCAGCACTGCGCGGATTTCTTCCTTGCTGACACCATTGCGCAACGCGCCCTTCACGTGCACCGACAATTCGTGGTGCTGGCTCATCGCCGTCAACATGCCGAGATTCAGCATGCTGCGTGTCTTGAAGGACAACGTCGGATCACCCCAGATGTCGCCCCAGCAGCTCTCGGTGACGAACTTCTGCATCGGCCGGTTAAAGTCATCGGCATTCGCCCACGATTTTTCGACGTGCGCGGCGCCCAGTACCTCCTTGCGATTCTCAAAGCCTTTGTTGAAGCGGTCATTGGTGTCCATCATGTTTCCTCTGTGGTTCAAACTGATTGCGAATAGGGTTGACTCACGCGCGTCCGATCCCGATCGTCATTGACTGCCTGAATGATTGTCGGACAGTCTTTGCGCCGAAATTTTTTTTGGCGTGACTACAGACTTGCATGCGTCACGTTGCAATTCAATCCGCGCCGTAGCCCACTAGCGCCTTTGTCTCCAGATACTCGCGCAGGCCGGCCTCGCCCCATTCACGGCCGTTGCCCGAGCGCTTATAACCGCCAAATGGCGCGCCGAAATCGGTGGGCGGATAGTTCAGGTGCACCCCGCCCGCGCGCAGTGCGCGGCCTACCCGGCGCGCCCGCGCGACGTCCGCCGATTGCACATACGCCGCGAGACCGTAGTCGGTGCCGTTCGCAATCCCGATTGCCTGCTCTTCGGTGTCGTACGGAATCATCGATAGCACCGGCCCAAAAATTTCCTCGTGAGCGATGGTCATTTCGGGCGTGACGTCGGCGAATACAGTCGGGCGTGCGTAATAGCCCTTAGTAATGCCGTCTGGCCGGCCCGTGCCGCCCGTGACGAGGCGCGCGCCTTCATCGATGCCGGTCTGGATCAGTGCCTGCACCCGCTTGAACTGGTTTGCGTTGACGAGCGGCCCAAGCTGCGTCGACGGGTCATCGGTCGGTCCAATCCGATACGCTTGCGCGGCACGCTTCGCGATCTGCGCGGCATCGTTCATGAGATGACGCGGCACCAGCATGCGCGTCGGAATCGAGCACGACTGTCCAGAGTTCGTGAAGCAGCCGGCGACGCCGCGTGTGACGGCCTGATCCAGATCGACATCATCGAGCAGAATGTTGGCCGACTTGCCACCGAGTTCCTGCGCGACGCGTTTGACGGTTTCCGCCGCCGACTGTGCGACCAGCACGCCGGCGCGAGTCGAGCCGGTGAACGAGACCATGTCGATATCCGGATGGCTCGCGATAGCAGCGCCGACACCCGGCCCGTCGCCGTTGACGAGATTGAATACGCCCGCAGGCACGCCTGCTTCATCGAGCACTTCGGCAAACAGCAATGCACTTAGCGGCGAATATTCGCTTGGCTTGAGCACCATCGTGCAGCCGGCCGCGAGCGCCGGCGCAATCTTGACGACGATCTGGTTGACGGGCCAGTTCCACGGCGTGATCAGGCCGCACACACCAATCGGTTCGAGCACCACGCGCGTGCTGCCGTGCTGTTCTTCGAATTCGAAGCGTTCGAGCACATCGATCAGCGCATTCAGATGCGCAGGGCCGCGCATCGCCTGGCCGTTGCGGGCGAACGTGATGGGTGCGCCCATTTCCTGACGCATGATCTCGGCGAATTCGTCGTAGCGACGCTCATAGATCGTGATGATGCGCTTGAGCAGCGCGATACGTTCGGGCACGCTCGTCGCCGACCAGGCAGGAAATGCCCGGCGCGCAGCCACGACTGCGCGATCGACATCATCGGCGTTGCCCATTGCAAGCTTTTCAAACGGCATTTCCGTCGACGGATCGACGATGTCGAACCAGACAGCAGATGCGGGCTCGACCCAACGTCCATCGATATAAAACTGTGCTGCACGTGACATAACGGACTCCGGAATCAATGAATCAGAGACAGGCTCAGGATGCTGCGCCCGGCAGGAGGCGGTACATCTCGGTGTGGTCGGTAGCGGGTGTAGAACGCTGCGCCGCCTCGTCCCATACCTCCGTACACGTCGCGCCGAACGTCATGGGATGATCGACTGCCTGCGCTAGAGCGCGGGCAATCTTCAGGTCCTTGTTCATCAATTGCAGCGCGAAACCAGAAGCGAAAGTGCCGCTCAACATGAACTGCTTGACCTTGTTTTCCGAGGTATTGCTGCGGCCCGAAGACGCATTGAGCACGTCCGTCATCACTTCCGGCTCGATACCGAAGCGACTCGCGATCTGCAGCGCCTCGACCGTGGCCGCAAGCCCCGCCGCCGACACATAGTTGTTGAGCGCCTTGGCTGCATGCCCGGCGCCCGCCGCGCCGATATGCAGCACGCCAGTGCCCATTGTGTCGAGCAGCGGCCTGCAACGCGCGAGCACGTCCGCAGCGCCACCGACGAGAATTGCCAGCGTGCCTTCCTTCGCGCGCTTGACGCCGCCCGACACGGGCGCATCCAGATACGCGAGGCCGAGTGCTTCGAGCGTCTTGCCGAGTTCACGCGAACGTTCTGGTTCCGACGAACTCATGTCGATCACCACGGCGCCCTTCGCGAGCCGCGCGGCCCAGCCGTTGCCGGCATCTTCACCCAGCACCACGGCTTCGACGATCGCGGAGGTGGGCAGCATGGTGATCAAGGCGTCGAGGGATTCGGCATTGTCCGCATTCAGCCGTTGCGCGCCCATCTGATCAGCCAACATGTCGGCACGGGCGGCGTCGGCATCGTCGATGAACAGTTCGAAACCGGCCTTGCGCAGGCACTGCACCATCGGTGCGCCCATCATGCCGAGACCGATGAAACCGATCCGTTTGGGTTGTGTCATGAAATATCGCTCCTAGCGCAGCGCCGAAAACGCGGTTGGCGTGAGGAAATGGTTCTCGATGCGTTCAACGATCGGCCTGTCGGCTTCTGTCGCCGCTCGTTTGGTGATCCAGTCCGGATCGGCCTGGAAAGCGTTCCACTTCTGCTCGCGCTCGGCCAGGCTTTCCCACTTCACCATATACGTCAGCGCGTGATTGCTTGGACCGATCAGCGTCGTCCAGAAGCCAATCTGTTCGATGCCGTGCTTTTCGAAAAAGCCAAGTGTGGTCGACGTGAAGCGCTCGAGCAGCGCTGGCAGACGCGTCGGCGCACAGTGGTAAATACGCATTTCAACGATCATGTATGTCTCCGTTCCCGATGTGAGTGGCCGTAGCCAATGAGTCTTTCCGATAGCGGTTCTAGTCCGCGAGGCCGTCGCCCGACGACCAGCGTTCGACGTATTTGACGAGTTCGGTCATGTCGCGCTTAGAGCCGTCCTGCATCGCAGCGTAATTCCAGACCTGACGCGCGACACTGCCGACCCACATCGGCACGCCGAGCGCCTGGCACTCGTCGACCGCAAGCCCGATGTCCTTGCATACACTGCCGACTGGAAAGCCGAAGTCGAAGGTTCCCGGCAGCACGTGCTTCGGGAATTTATCCATCGTCGCGCCGTTTTTGCCGCTACCCGAATTGATCACCGACATCATCACTTCCGGGTCGAGACCGCCGCGCATGCCGGCGACGAAGGCTTCCGACGTGATGGCAAATGCCGTCGACGACAGCATGTTGTTCAATAGCTTGAGCAGCTGCCCCTGGCCCGGCTGGTCGCCAACGACAAAAACATTGCCGAGCACTTCGAAAAGGTTGCGCACCTGATCGAGCACATCCGGCTTGCCGGCCATCATGATGGCGAGCGTTCCCTTCTTCGCGCCCGCGGCACCGCCACTCACTGGCGCATCGACAGTGTCGATGCCTTTTGCGAGCAGGCCGTCCGCCACTTCTTTTTCCGTACGCGAACCGACGGTCGACAGGTCAACGAGAATCTTGATCGCTCCTCCCTCGATCAGCCCGCCGTCGCCAAGCGCGACTTGCTTGAAGATCGCAGGCGTGGGCAGACTCGTCAACACGATGCGCGCGTTGTCGGCCACGTCCCGCACGGATTTCGCCGCACGCGCACCGATTGCCGTCAGTTCCGCGACCGCCTGCGCGTCGCGATCGAACACGACGAGCGAATGACCCGCCTCGATGAGACGACGCGCCATGGGCCTTCCCATCACACCCACACCGACAAAACCGATAGTATTGTTTCCTTGACCGCTGCTTGACATGACTTTCCTCGTTCGTTTGGAATCCGTATCGATATACTGTTTCTTTATGCGTCTCGGGCTGCGTGCGCGAGCCGCATGAGCGCCGCGGCATCCGTTTCGCTGTCGAAGCGCCATAGCGCGTCGATGAGCGGCTGCGGTGCGATGCCCGAGCCGCCAAAGGCGGCCAGTTCGCGCAGCTTCGACGCGAGTTCGACGTCGGCAAGCGGCGCCGCCAGACTGCCGCGCGCCGCGTGAATGCGCCGCGATACGATCTCGCCCGAGTGCAGCACGACGACGACCTGCGCAGACTCGACCGGCCACGATGCGTCGTCGATGAAGCGCAGCCGCGTGCCGAACACGCGCAGCGATGGGTCCGTCACTGCGCTGTCGCTGAATTCAGCAAGACCTGCTTTGCCCGTCGCCAGCGTGACAGCTACCGCATGCTGCGCACTAACCTGCGATTCGCGACCGGTGCGCACATTAGGCCGGTCGGTACGTTCACGCAGCAACGGATGCCCGGTCAACTCGACACGCTCGACGTCATTGAGCGTCCAACGTGCGTCGCGGCGAAGATCGAGACAGGCGTCAATCACCGGGTTGAGCACCACACCGCACGGATAAGGCTTGTAGGTGTTCGACAGTAGCGCCCACTCGTGGCCGAGATCGCGAGTCAACGCATCGACATCCGGCCTCGCCGCGGTGACGCGCAGGAACCCGCGCGCGCCTTCGAGAGGTGAATCGGGACCGGAGAAATCGTCGGCAGCAAGCAGCGCTGACAGCAGACCGTTGCGTGCGGCGTTGCCGACGCCGATGCTCTTCGACATCGTCCCGAGCGTCTCCACGAGACCACCGGCCTGCGCTGACGCGTTGCCCAATGCCCATACTATCTGTTGTGCGCTCAGACCCAGCACCTTCGCAATCGCAGCTGCCGCACCGAACACGCCGCAGGTCGACGTGATATGCCAGCCACGCTGATAGTGCTCAGGAGAAACCGCATTGCCGATCCGGCACTCCACTTCGACACCAACGACGAACGCATGTAGCAACGCTGCGCCCGTCATTGCACTGGCATGGGGGTAACTGTCCTTGAGCGACTCGACGAGCGCGAACAGTGCGGCAGCAACGGGCGCGGTCGGATGGATGATCGTCGGGATATGCGTGTCATCGAAGTCGAACACGTTCGCGCTCATTGCGTTGAGCGCCGCCGCGTTCAGCATGTCGATGCGCTCGCCGCGACCGATCAGGCTCGAACTCTGCCCTGCGCTAAAACGCTGATAGTTGCGCACTGCCTTGTCGAGCGTTGGGTCGGTACAGCCAGCCAGAGCTACGGCTACATAGTTGACGAGCGCGCGCTTCGCCTCGTGACGCACGACGGCCGGCACGTCGTCCCACGTCGTGTCGCCGACCCATTGCGCGAGCCGCTGCGTCGCGTGTCCCGCCTCGCTGTTCGTGCCCGTCTGGCTGAAGCTGCCGTCTGCCTGCGCTGCCATGTGCTGGGTTATCCTTTGCCGGAATACTCGTTTGATTCACTGGATCGTCTTATGCAGATCCACCGCGCGGTCCACGCTTACGGCTTGGTCGCCGAGGCCGTGCGGGCGTTGACCGCGTTGCCGGACACATCGACCATGTCGCTGACTTCAGCGGCAATCGATTCGAGCGAACGCCGCCGGGTTTCAGTGCCGAGCACGCCCACGATCAATGCCTGTATCAGCAACGTGCCGACAATCAACGTTAATACACCTGCGATGCCGAAGCCCGTGAATGCCCATGCTACGGCGTACGGCACAGCGATGCTGACCGCTCGCCCTACCGTGTTCGACACGCCCGATCCGCGCAAACGCAGCTCGGTCGGGAACAGTTCGGGTACATAGGTTGCCACGCTAAACGACGACAATACGTAAATGCAGCAGGTGATCGCAAAGCCAAGCGCAGCAATCGCCACTTCGGATTGCGCGAACGGATAGGCTGTGCCGAAACCCGCGCAGATCAGCGAGAACAGGACGATGCCCCACTTACGGCCAACGCGTTCCGCAAGCGCGAAAGCAATCATCGAGCCGATCGGGCCTCCGGCGAACATGATGGCCGTCAGGCCAAGCGAGTTCGACACGCTGTGGCCCTGCTTGACCAGGAACGTCGGAATCCAGCTGACGAAAGCGTAGTTGACGATGAAAAGTCCGACCAGCACGGTGATACCAGTAACAGTGCGTGCTAGCAGGCGACGCGTGAAGAGATCGCCGAGACGACCGCTATCCGGCGCATCCGCACGGTACGGCTGCTGTGCGGCAGCCGAGATAGCCGTGGCTGAATCAACGCCGCACGCCGCTTCGATACCCGACACGATCTCGTTTGCCTCAGCGGCACGATTGCGCGAAGCCAGCCAACGTGGCGACTCCGGCATCGACTTACGCAGAAACCACACGACCAGCGCACCACAACCCGCGATTGCGAACATCCAGCGCCACCCATATTGCGGCACGATCAACCAACCGAGGAACGTCGACAAGAAGAGCGATGTGTTGATGATCAGATTGAGGATGGTGCCGAAGCGGCCGCGCCATGCAGCCGGAATGAACTCGCTCAGCGTGCCGTAGCCAACCACGATTTCGGCGCCCATACCGATTCCCATCACCAGGCGGAAAAAAATCAGCCAGTGCATGGACGGCGCGAATGCCGCTGCGATCGACGCGAAGCCGTAGATTCCGAGATTGAACTGGTAGCAGAACCGGCGCCCGAAACGGTCACCGAGAAGGCCTGACAACCACGCGCCCGACATCATGCCGATAAAGGTGACGGACACGAAGATCGCATTGAGCTTCAGGGTCGATTCGCCGCTATGGATCATTGCGGCGAGCACGGTCCCCGCAATGTAGATATCGAAGGAATCGAAGTACATGCCCGCAGCGATTAACCCGAGCAACCGCCAGTGATAGCCGGACAGCGGCAAGCTGTCCAGTCTGTATCCAATACTCGCTTGGTTCTGCATGGATGCTGTCTCCGTCAACTTCGTTGTTCTAGTTTCGCAGCCTCTGGCGCCGTCACCGCCCAGTGAATGTGAGCGCTAACAGCAAAACCAATTATATTCCTGTCATACAATCAGTCAAGGGTGAATTGCAACCTGTGGGAATCCTGTTCGTGTTGCGGCGCATGAATCCGGTCTCAAGCGAGAGTCCGTTGCCGAGTGTAGCGGCGCTGAACGACCCCTGATGCAAGTCACTCAAAATCGGTCTACAGGAAGCAGCGTGGGTCGGGAAGTTGGGCAACGGGCGAGACATGGCCGCCGCGCAGGAAGAGTCTCCGTCCGTTAGGCGGGGCGGAAGTTAAATTGCCAGCCAGCCACCTTCGACGGGCAGCATTGCGCCTGTCATCTGTGCTGCCGCATCACCGCATAGAAACACCACCAGATCAGCAACATGCGACGCCTCGACGAAATGGCCGGTCGGCTGCTTGCCCGTCAGAAAGCGCTCGATCGCTGCGTCACGGTCCAGCCCCTGGCTCTCCATTAGCGCCTGAATACGACTTTCGCTCGTCGGCGTGTGCACGGCGCCTGGGCAGATAGCATTGCAAGTGATGCCCTGTCCCATCGTTTCCGCGGCGACCGCGCGTGTGAGCCCGAGTAGCGCGGATTTGGTCGTCACGTAGTCAACGCGATTCACCGTGCCGCGCATACCGTACACCGACGTCATATTGAAGATCCGGCCCCAGCCGCGCTCCCGCATGCCTGGCAACGCCAGGCGGATTGCATGGAAGGCGGCACTTAGATTGACCGATAGCGCCTCGTCCCATTTGTCGACTGGAAACTCTTCGATGGGCGCGAAATGACGCACCACTGCGTTGTTGATCAGCACATCGATTGTGCCAACGCGCGCAATCGTTTCGAACATCATCCGTTCGACGGCTCGCGCATCGCCAAGGTCCGCCTGCAGATAATCGGCACGATAACCATGCGTCTGCTCGAATTCCGCGCGGATCGGCTCGACCTGCTCAAGCGTTTCGATTCCATGCAGCACGACCCGGCAACCAGCGGCCGCGAGCGCATTGGCCATCGCAAGACCCAGCCCATGCGACGAGCCCGTTACGAGTGCGATTCTCCCCTTCATTTTGCATTTTCCCTGTCGACAAGCGTGTCTGTTGCGAGGCCGTAGCGAAGCGTAATCGCTCGCGGCCGCATAAATGATAGCGCTAACTTAACTGAAAAGATGAGGCGTTGCAATATCGGGCGTTGCCCCGGACAGGTACGTCGAGGTCAGAGGGAAACCAGCTACAGCGTTGTCGAGCAGGCACCGCAAGACGGTCCGACGAGGCGTTCGGCGGACGCAAAAAAAGGGGCGCAACTTGCGCCCCTTCGATTTTTCCACCCTTGAACGTGCTTGCTTCAGGTGCTCTCACGCTGGATGATTTCGAAACCTAGATCGAGCCTCGTCGGCACGGCTGGTTCATTGCTGCGCATTCTTTGCAGCAGCGCTTCGGCGCTGCGCCGGCCGATCTCGAGGCGAGGCAGATTCAGACAAGTCAGCCGCGGCACCGTGTGCCGCAAAATGTCGAGATCGTCGAAGCCAGCAATTGCGATGCGCTCAGGCACCTTCCAGTTACGCCGCTGCGCTTCGAAAAGCGCGCCGACAGCGAGTACGTCGCCCGCGAAGAAGATCGCGTCCACTTCAGGCGCACGCTGCATCATGTCTACCATCGCATGTGCGCCGGAGGTCAAACCGCCCTCCACTTCGCGTACAAGGCCAAGGTTGCGCTCGCGGCCAAGCGCAGTGAGCGCAGCGTGATAGCCCTTCAGACGCTCGCGGGCGCGCATGTTGATCCTGGTGGTCAGGCAGACAAATCCGATCGACTTATACCCACGTCCAGCCAGGTACAGAGTCATCTCCTTCGCCGCGTTGAAGTTGGAATAGCTGACCGCCATGTCGATCGGCGTACGCGCCAGGTCGCCCGTTTCGACGACAGGAATGCCGGCGGCGCGGATCATCTGGGCGGCACGCGGCGTATGTACGGTGTTGTGCAGCACGAGGCCGCACACGCGCTGGGCAAGGAACGCATCGATCAACGCCTCTTCTTCTTCGAGCGAATAGCCGCTGTCGGCAAGCAGAAGCTGCACGCCTGCCGTGCGGAGGACGTCCGCGCAACCCTTGATGCTGTGGGAATACAGAGAGTTCTGGATGCTCGGGACGATCTGGCCAACGACATTCGAACGGGCCGATGCGAGGTTCGATGCGATGTGATTCGGCACGTAGCCGATTCGCCGGACCGTATCAAGCACCAGCTTGCGGGTTTCCTCCGACAACAGTTCGGGCTCCTTGAGCGCGCGCGACACAGTCATCAAGGACACATTCGCTGCCTTGGCAACGTCGACCATGCGTACGGCCTGGCCGCCCGGACGGGTCTTGCCCACGCTCGCGCCGACTTTCGACGCCTTCTTCACTCCGCCTGCCGGCCCGTCGGCCAACCCGATCTTCCCGTCGTCGACGGCCGCCACACGCTTTTTCACTCACCCATCCAGCTCTTCAGTTCGATGGAGAATTGTAGCGTATGCCATGTGGAGTTCCGTACGCTTTCGCGGCATCCAGTTATCCCAGAACACCGTTCGACTCGTGCCCACAACAACGCAACACGAGTCGGTTTCTGCCTGATATGATAGCGCTATCATATCTTGGGAACAGGAGACAGCTGCCATGACAGACGCACCCGAAAGCTACAAGATTTTCGCGATCAAGTATGCACACCACGACCGCCCCGCCCGCGATAACTTCATTGGCGGCGACCCGCACGATGTGAACATGCCGCTCGACTATTTCGTGTGGGCGGTGGTCGGCAACAGTCGCACCTTCCTCGTCGACACAGGATTCGACGCCGAAGTAGGAGCGCAGCGCGGTCGCATCATCACTCATTCCGTCGAGGAAGGGCTTGGCGCAATCGGCATCCGCCCTGAGACGGTCGAAGATGTCATTGTCACGCACATGCACTATGACCACGCCGGCAACCGCTCGCTATTCCCGAAGGCGCGCTACCACGTGCAGGATCGCGAAATGGCGTATTGCACAGGTCGCTGTATGTGCCACGGCGCGCTGAATCATCCGTTCAACCCTGAGGATGTCAAATCGATGGTGGGTCGCGTTTTCGAAGGTCGCGTGTCGTTTCACGACGGCGCATCGAATATCGCATCGGGCTTGAGCGTGCATCGGGTCGGCGGCCATACCGACGGTCTGCAGGTAGTGCGTGTGCACACCGAGCGCGGCTGGGTCGTGCTTGCTTCCGACGCGTCGCATCTTTACGCGAACATGGAGCAGAACCGCCCATTCCCGGCCGTTTACAACGTGGGCGACATGATCGAAGGCTACCGTCGCGTGCACGAACTGGCGGACTCTGCGCAACACGTTGTGCCTGGCCACGACCCGGCGGTACTGACACGTTATCCGGCAGAGAACAGGGAGACCGACGGCTGGATCGTTCGGCTCGACGCTGCTCCACGCTAAGCGTGCGACTCGTTCGGCGTTGAAAATCGAGCGCTCATCCTGTGCGCCGGGAGGCGTTCACGCATGTGCGGCGCAGGCACGCTATGCGCACGTGCACACCGCGATGGGGTAAGCCGAACGACAATCAACTGCTCGCCATGGCAGATGAACGCCTCGGCAAGTCTAATATTGGACGGCAGTTCGCCCCCCTGAGCAGACCTCGACGGACACGTCGTCAAGATCTGCTTCTGGGTCGAACTGCGCCGCCCGAGACTTCGCATCAGATTTACAGCTTGGGCCATTGCTTCGCCGTAGTCGTTATGGCCTAAGTGGAGGTGATCGTCGTTTTCGTGCACCTAAAGCCAGATTGCGGCCACACGATCGCAAACGCGACCGTACGGCCGCTTTCGGAGCGCGCGCGATGCGCGTGTAACCGGGCCAGGGAACATCATTCGGAGTCTTCGCTCTGTGGACGCTCTCGCCGATACGCAGAAAGTCTCCTTTTCAACCCCGTGCAATTCAACGTGATCGCGTAAACCGATTCGTGGACGTCAGCGAAGATGCCGCGGCGCGTCCATGTGTCAGAACATCGGCGGGTTGGTCCAGCGCCTCGCGCGGCTCGCCCTAGGCGAGCAACAATAAGGCATCGGCGAGCGAGAGCACCGTGGTGCGCGAATCGAACGCTGTAGAAAATAGATGATCGTGCACGACCTGATCCGGGTCGTAGCAGCAATCCTTGACCGTTAACAAGCGGAAGTCTGCGTCGCTCGCGTACGCAATCGACGACAGCACGACACCGGTCGACGCTATGCCCACCATGACCAGCGTCTCTATACCCTGCGCGGAAAGCCGCGCCTGCAGATCGGTACCAAAGAACACACTGGCACGATGGGCGATGATGAGTGGCTCGTTGGCCTGCTGGCCGAGTTCCGGCGCGATCTTGTCGTCGATGAAAAGGCCGAGTTGCTTGATCCCCTGCCCGTTCTTGTTTAACGGACTGACTTCCGGATAGCCTGGACCGAACTGGATCTTGGCGAAATAGACACGGACGTCTTTTGCCCGCGCAGCGTCGCACAGCTTGCGCGTATTGGCGAGCAAAGTGGCGGCGACCGATGGAAATAGCCCCAGGATATCCGTCTGATAATGCATGACCACCAGAGCGGTTTGCGCTGGCACGATCACCGGAATCCGCGTGTTCACGCCCGGCGCGGAGGTGGCGCGTCCCGCGCCCGGTCGATGATGATCTGCGGGATCGATGGATCCAGATTCATTCCGTGGCGACATATGGGCTCCGCGACAAGGAAAAGACGATCGCTTTTTCATGACCATCATGCGGCGAAGTCTTGAAACACAAAATGTGGTCGCCGTGGCCGAACATGCGGTGGGTGGCACCGCCTCTAGCACCCCTTACTTCTGGCCTTCTGTGCAGCCGTCTTCGGAAAATGGCGATCACGCGAGCCTCGCATCGTCCGCCGTCAGGAATAAACGGAAAACGCGATCAATTTCAAGTCTGGCAAGGCTTTCAGCGCGATGACTCGCATTCTCACACGATTCGCTACCTCGATCCACGTAGTGACGCACTGCCATCTCACTCTAACTGAGCCTCGAATGGACGCCGCTCAACGATGCGCCAGCGACTTCGCCGGCGCCTCGCCACTACGCTGCGCAGACCAACTCCGGCCCACTAGTCGGGGTAATCGTACCTTTCGTGCAATTTCTGGCGGTTTGATCCTGAAATCCCTTATTGATCAACGATTTGCACATTCTCCGATTGCTCGAAAACCGTGGAGCCGCTGAGCCTTGCTGCGAGCGGCTCTGCATGCGACTACAGTGGGGAAGTTGCGGCGACTTCGCGGAAAGCCGCATCTTACATACTCCCGAATCGTCCGGGAGATGACTCCGGGCCGTCCTGTATCAGGTCACGGACAGGCACCATTCGGCATGGGCCTGCCAGGTTCATATCTCGACGCGCACCGAGCCGCGCTCAAATGGATAACGGCGAGTTACCGGATTGTGGCTGGAAGATACTTGCGAACCTTGCCCCTTTCTTTGCTTCGGGCAAGCCATGCACATTCGGGGCACCAGTGGCCCCGCACAACGCGCGGCGGTGATTCCCACTCATGCCCACGCTCACAACGCCACCGCAGGTGTGTGTTGGAGTCAACATAGTGTTCCGACAGGCATTCGCCATCCCGGCTGGCTGCGAGCGCACGCATTTGCTCCAGTGTGCCGCGTTGCCGGTCATACGCGCAGCGTGGGCACCAGTGGCCCTGGCGCACTCCCATTCGAGCGGCGTATGGCTGTTGACGTACTCCTTCGACAGGAACCGGCCACCCCGTGCCGCCGCAATGGCCTGCATTTCTTCAATGGTCAACGGCTTCATACATGATCGATGCTGTCTCGTCGGTATAAGCCTTGAGGCTCCACGTTGCGTCGGTAGGGAAAACGCGCATGCCTCTACAACATCTCGTCTCCCTCATTATTGGACAGGTTTACAGAGCACCTGAAGGGCGCAAGGTGTGACTTGCTCGACAGCGCCTGGAACGGCGAGCGGGACACCAATGTTCTCTCTCTTGCCTGGACATAATGTTCATACTGCAATTCCTCCCCGAACCACATTCCCGCCACCAGCAGCACTGGCGCAAAGAAGAACAGCGCTGTCGCCGCAAATCTAGTGAATACCGTCCTGCGACGAAGAAGCAGGAAAACTCCCAAGGTCAGCGCGGACCAGATCGCCAGGGCAATCCAGAAAGCGATCAGGACAACACCGGCCAAACTACCCACGTCGGCTCGACTGGTAAGCGGGAACAGGGCGAGTATCAGCGCAGGTAGCGCAGCCATCCTGATTTTCTTTGTATCGCGATTGCACACGTGAGCTTCCTCCGTCGCCCTACGCCTGGTCGATGTAAGCCTTCAGGGTCCATTCCCTGTCGCTTCGATGCTTGCGCATGCCGAATAGCGCGTCGAGGCCTGGAATGGGACGAGGATCGTTCATGACAAGCTGCGGCATCGTTTCGCCTTTCCTCAAGCGGCGCGTCGCATCATAGGAAACGTCCGCGAATTGCCGCACAGTCCAGAGCCCGTCTTGCGGGCATACTTGCCCCGTGCGGGCAACCGTCCCCAACGGCACACGCATATCCTTCGCGCTTTTGACGGGCGCAACGGGCAGCCCCGTTGCCGGATCGAGATTCTTCTCGCGGGCCAGTCTTGTGACTAGCGCTTCGGCAGGTTTCTGCGGTGGCTTAGCCGCATCCTGTTCCTTCTGCCACTGGAACGTACCGTCCCACGGCGGCAGCTTCGCGGGCGGCAGTGGTACGATCTGGTCGATGTCCGGCACCTTCGGGTTGCGACCGTCATTGGCATTGAGAAATTCCCAGACGAGTCCGTATCTACGTGATCGCTCGGCGTCATTAGATTGGCCTACGTAATACATCTCGTCCGAGGGACTCGTGTCGAAACCATACTTCAGGAACGATCCAGACTGGGCGTCCCCGACCTGCACGCCCTTCTGGAACGCCTTGACTGCTTCTGCATAGAGTTTGCTGTCCATCAGGTCGATACCCAGATAGCTGCCAGCCTTGCCATATCCCTGATCGACTGCACATTCCATCATCTGCCGCGAGATGTCTGGAGCATGATCTTTACCTGAAAGCAAATCACCCACGTAATACTGCGCCTCGGGACTGCCTAGGTCCGCAGCCTTGCGGAAATAAATCCGCGCCTTCCTCTCGTCCTGCTTCACGCCATAGCCGAGTTCGAGGTAATGACCCATGTCGTAGTAGCCGCCAGGGATGCCCGCAGCGATCAACTGTTCGGCCAGGTCAATCGTTTCCGTGGCCGCGTGAGGAGACGATGCCTGTCCGGTGGACACCAGCAGTTGCAGGTTGTGATTGGCCTTGTAATGACCATACGCGGCGGCGATCCGGTAGTAGGGGGCAGCAGCATTGAAATCTTTCGGGCCGGGTTTCTTTTCGAGGAACAGGGCATACTGGAAAAGCGCATCGGCCTGCGGGTCGAGCGGCGGCAGATGGTTAGCCTCGTGGACACAGGTAAAGGCCAGTTTCGCACGCACGGCGCTTATGTCGGCTTGAGAGGGCATCGGATTATCCTTGTTTGAACAGGCGCACAGCAGGAGCGCCAGGCACATCGCGGCAGCGGCGTCTCGTTTCATCGGCTAGTCCAGTCTCAAGCGGCTCGCCGATGTCCACATGAAGCCGACAAGCGATGCAAGTGGTGTTTCACTGTTTCTCTGTTTTCCCGCATTCCGACTAATAATGTTTTCCCACCCTTGGGCTGCCAGTTCAATTGAGTCTGATGCAGCATCTTTGATCGCTTCGGTATGAATAGTCCACAGATGCCTGCGCAGCGGCTGCGTCACGTCCATCCGTTCGTGACAGATGTTCAGTTCGCTGTCCACCTCCATGCTGCGCCGGTTGACGTTGGCCGAGCCATGCGTGAGAAAGACGTCATCGATAATCATGACCTTGCTGTGGACATAGACGGGCATCCAAGGACTGCCCGCAGGCGAGTCAGGTGCTACCAGCGAGCAGACGTGAACCTTGAGACCCGGAACCGGCTCGGGCAGAACCGCCTTGCTCGTATTGAGGTTGTCATCGTACTGTTGCTGGAGTTTGGCCTCCTTAGCGCGTGCGGTATCAATAGCGCTTTGTGCGTCGGCCTGTTGCTGCGGGCTGCTCGCGTTTCGCATCTGCGTGTTCGCCGCCGTAACCTCTTTCTGGGCATCCAGTAATGCGGGGCCGAGCGTGTCGTTGCGCTGTTCCCGTGCGATGGTCGGAATGGTGTCGGCACGACCCAGGCTGTTGAGCATGTCGTAGGTCGTTCCAGGCCCCTGTCCGATACCGTCCTTGTTCGCGTTGGTGACAACAAACAGGTGAACCGGCGTGGCCGGATTACGTCCGGCGCAGATCTGTGCCTGCACCGCACTCTTGATCTTTTCGGCCAGGTCCGGCCAGCGGAAATACTGGTTCTCGATGTAGATGAATTTCGTCGCGTTGTTGACCGCCTGAAGATAGAGCGCCTTGATATTTCGCACGCCCTCCTGGGACTGCGTGCGGGTAATCTGCGCCATGACGGGCATACCGAACTCGCTGCGTAGTTTGAACTGCCCCTTCAACGCCTTACGCTTTGCGGGCAGATCTTCCTTTGCGTCACGTTGCCATGCACGGCAAAAGTTGTCGTTCAGGCTTTCGAGGATCGGCCCCGTCACAATGGCCGACATGTCCTGCCGTGGCGTCGCACCGTTGCGTCCCAGGTTCGGTGCTTTCTTCGCGTAGCTGTGCCCGTCGTCGTCCCAGTAGGCGTCGAGCGTGTTGTGTCCCATTACGAAGCCGACCGCCACTTCCGGCGCTTCGTAGTCGATCAGCACCATCTTTTGATGATGGGATGGTTCCAGGCCATACGCGGCAATGGTCCCGCGCGTTGGACCATTGCCGCTTCCGCGCATGAGCTTTTCGCGATACATGATTTCCTGGCGGTCGTGCCGGGAGAAGTCGCGCGTCACCAGTTCGATGCCGATCTCCTTGAAGGACTGCGAGCCGAACATCTGATACGGGTCCTGTCGGAGTGCTGTGTACATCTGCGATCCGGCTGGTGCAGCCCCCGAAGGTTTGCCGCCAGCCGGCAACAGAGCGTTGTGATACCAGTTCCGGTCGTAGGCGATCTGCTGGGCATCCTCGTTCTGTGTCATGAACCGCGCCCCCTCGGTCCACCCCGGCACCTCCTGTTCGCCGATTTGCGCGATCCAGGCGGAATCGAGCCAGCACAGGATGCGGACCTTGCGGCCCTCCCTGGCCTTCCTGATGAGCAGATCGCCAATACGCAGCGATTTGCCGCCATTGCGTTTGAAATACATAGACGGCTGGAAACCCCAACAGACGTAATCAATAGTCGTCGTCGCCTTGTCGATGGCGTCATAGAGCGCTCCGAACGCGTCGTGGCCGTTCACAAGTGGCTTGTACGTCGCCTTGTCCGGCCTGTATTCCGTCTGCTGCACGAACCACGGCAGGGTTATCACGGCGCTTCGGGTGCAGGACAGCGCAATGGGGACGACAATGGTTGGTTGCTGGGTCATGGTCGGGCGTCCGTTTCCGGGTTAAGCAGTTCGTCATAGTTCGCGCGGTGCTGGGCGCGATCCACCGCACTGGCATCCGTGCCGCTCCTGCCTTCGTAAAAGTGAATGCCACCATTGGCGAGCGCACCGTTTTCCGCGTTGCCCCGGTATTGGTCGGCCACGGGTATCGTGTAGCTCGCGCCGTTGGCGAGCTTGAGCGTGTATTGCTGCGTGGTGGGGTGGTGTTCAACCTGAAGCAAGCCGGTTTCGTCCATCACGCCCTGCTTGACCAGCGTACCGCCCGCGAAAAGGCTATAGGGCATGTTCGCGGGAATCGCCGCCCGCGAGGCGGGCGATGCGCCTGCGTAAAACGTCAGGGGCGTGGTCGGCATATTCGAGAGCGCTGGGTGGTCCAGGTCAAGCGGCATGTTCAGCGGCGCCGCGCCTTTCTTCTGGACCGTGATTGTCTTGATGAACAGGTCGAGTGGGCCGCCCAGGGTGATGCTGCCGTCCTTCATGTGGATGAACGCGCCACCCGATTCGAGCGCGAGTTCTTTCTTCGCGCAGAGGCGCACCGTGCCGTTTACGCTCGCCATCGTAAGGTCCTGATCCGCGATCAACGACATGCCATCTGTCTGCGCCTGTATCTCGACGGGGCCTTTGGCCGTAAAAATCTTGATTCCAAGCTTCTGCGCGAACAGCGAAATCCTCTCACCCGCCGCGACAGTGAAGCGATTCAGGACACTCCAGTCGGCGTTCTTCCCGGCCACCGCCGAAATGTCGCCCTGCGCAGCGAACTGCACGCCCTGGCCCGCCACGAGCGCCGCCGATGCAGGCGTGCTCATCAGCAGGCCCGGCTTTTTCAGGCCGTCCAGATCTTCCTTCATCTGCTGCTGTGCGCCGGTATGAGCGGGCTCGGCCTTCGCGCTGCTGGCGGACGCCGCCAGCGCCTTCGCGGTCGCCAGCGCGCTCTCAAGCTGCGCGATGGTCTCCTGCATGTCGAGCTGCTTGCCAGTGGCGCCGGGGCGGTCGTAGGCCGTCAGATGCAGGCCCATGCCCGCGCGGTTCACACCGTAGCCGGACGTGCGAAGCTCATAGCCTTCGCCGCGCTTTTCCAGTTTGTTGTCGACTAGGTAGCCAAGATTGAGTTGTGACTTGCCCGAATGCTCGGTGCTAAGCTTGATGCCTTCCTGGCCCGCCCAGTCCTCCATGCGCAGCTTGTTGTTCTTCTGCGTGCGGATCACGTTGCGCGAAAGCCAGCGGCGGTCGTTCGTCACCAGGTCGCGCGCCTGGCTATGATGGTGGAACGCGGTGATTTCGGGCTTGTCCGGGTCTCCGTCCCGGAAGGAAATCACGGCCTCGTCGTTATCCAGCGCGACGAAGTGCATGCCGGTTTGCAGCTTGCCCGCGAACGGTTTCGCCAGACGCAGCGGCACGCTTTCGCCACCATTCGGCCAGTTGCCGAAATCGGCATCCAGACGGACGGTGTAATATCCGGCGGCATTCAGATAGCCGTAGGTGTATTTG
>NZ_JARESU010000700.1:0-292 GCF_046027075.1 Paraburkholderia sp. RL18-085-BIA-A
TTGATCGTCGACGGATTGCCAGCGCATAAGAAAGCCCTCGTTAAGGACTATGTCGCTAGTACGCAGAGCAAGTTGACTTTGCATTTCCTGCCCGGTTACGCACCAGACCTCAATCCGGATGAACTGGTGTGGAGTCACGTCAAGCGGACCGGCGTCGCGCGACGCCCACTTCAAAAAGGTGAGAAGTTGGGCTCAAAAATTCACGAGCAGCTTTCACAAATTAGCCGCGATCCGTGCCTTGTTCGCTCATTTTTTGGGCATCAATCTGTCCGCTATATTTCTGACGTGTGAG
>NZ_JARESU010000701.1:0-292 GCF_046027075.1 Paraburkholderia sp. RL18-085-BIA-A
GTGTTCATCTCGAACACGAATCACGAAGAGAACCAGCCGGCGCACCTGACACTGAAAGACCCGTCGGTGCCGGTCAACGTGAACTGGCAGACCTATGCGGGTCCGGAATCGCGTTACTGCCCCGCCGCGGTGTATGAGTTCGTCAAGAACGACGACGGCAGCGAACGGCTCGTGATCAATGCGCAGAACTGCGTGCATTGCAAGACCTGCGACATCAAGGACCCGACACAGAATATCGTGTGGGTCACGCCGGAAGGTGGCGGCGGCCCGAACTACCCGAATATGTGAAGCG
>NZ_JARESU010000702.1:0-292 GCF_046027075.1 Paraburkholderia sp. RL18-085-BIA-A
GCCTAATTCAGGCAGTTCGATGATGATTCGGGCCCAAACTAACCCACAGATTCCGCCGACGAGGCCATTTTTTCATATGAATTCAGTAGATCATATTTTATTCGCCGCAATGAATCCGTAAGTACGTGCAAAGGATCGAGGTTAGTCATGGATAAGTTCTTGACAATCGCTACAGAGAAAATGAGCTGTGAAATCAAAGACGTATTCGTCCTTGTGATATCTCAGCAGATTCGGGAAGTGCGATGCGTGGTTCGTCGTCGAATTGGCAACGAACGCCAGCACACTCAAGCAC
>NZ_JARESU010000703.1:0-290 GCF_046027075.1 Paraburkholderia sp. RL18-085-BIA-A
GTGGCGAGGGGCCGCGATGCCGAAACACCATATCGACATAGTTGCGCAGTCCGCATGCGTACTTCCACTGCGTGGCAGCGGGCATGCGCCTTGTCTCAATCCACTCGCGCAACGAGTGCGGGCGCTGCACCAGATCGCGGTTCTCCCCGTCCTTGTGCATCATGTGGGAGCTTGTGTTTACCCACTATTTTCACGCCCCAACCAGTATCCGATCTGGATGTCGACAAGCCGATGCATGCCGCGCCAGATGACCTTATTGCCGGGCGGAGGATCATTGGCGCGTGCGAGAT
>NZ_JARESU010000704.1:0-288 GCF_046027075.1 Paraburkholderia sp. RL18-085-BIA-A
CCGCTATGCGTGATCTCGACAATCACCTGGCCTTTCGGCGCATCGGGCAATACCACATCAGTTTCCAGCACGCTCGCGCACTGCAACGCCAGCACGTTGCTCTCGCCCTCGTAAATGACCTGTCGTGCGATGGCCGCCTCATGCCGAAGCTGCGCCTCCCACTTCGCGCCCGCCTGGTCGAGGTGATGCGTGCCGTAAATGTAGGGCCGGCCGTAGGTTGTCGAATCGCCAGGCGCAACGTTGGCCGAATCCCGATATCGCTCCCATGCTGACTCAGGGTTGTAGTCC
>NZ_JARESU010000705.1:0-285 GCF_046027075.1 Paraburkholderia sp. RL18-085-BIA-A
GCGCTCCACCAGCTTCGGCTCGAACGCCCCCTGACGGTCGCGCGGGATATTGAGCGGCAACTCGCCAAACTCCCCCTGCAGCGTCTTGGCGCTATGGCCATTACGGGTGTTGCCCGTGGCATTGGTCACCGTTTCGCCTTTGCCATGGCCCAGGTGTTCGGACATCTCCGTCTCTAACGCACGCTCCACCAGCATCCTGGTAAGCTGCTTGAGCAGGCCGTTCTCGCCTATCAGGTCTTCCGGCTTCTGGTAATTCGCCAGCAGGCTGTCTGCCAGCTTGACGAG
>NZ_JARESU010000706.1:0-281 GCF_046027075.1 Paraburkholderia sp. RL18-085-BIA-A
TTCTTCGAAGATGGCCGGATCGAACCGGGACTTGCGTCCTCGCTTAGGTCCCTTTCTACCGCGTAAATTCGGGTTGATGTTGGGAACCATGTCGCGGTTAAAGATGGCTTTGCGGTTCTGCCGGCAATCGTAAACGCCATCCAGACTCACGATGGTGCCCCGCAGGTCCAAGCCCACGGTACGGGCGATGCGCGTGAGTTGCGGCAGCGCTTCTCGCAACAGAGGCGATTCATTGCGATTGCCAGGGGCCGTCACGAACGGCGCGATCACGTTGCAGTGCG
>NZ_JARESU010000707.1:0-281 GCF_046027075.1 Paraburkholderia sp. RL18-085-BIA-A
GGCATTGCAACGTGATCGTGCCGTTCGTGAGGGCCCCTGGTAATCGCAATGAATCGCCTCTGTTGCGAGAAGCGCTGCCGCAACTCACGCGCATCGCCCGTACCGTGGGGTTGGACCTGCGGGGCACCATAGTGAGTCTGGATGCCGTGTACGATTGCCGGCAGAACCGCAAAGCCATTTTTAACCGTGAAATGGTTCCCAACATCAACCCGAATTCACGCGGTAGAAAGCGACCCAAGCGAGGACGCAAGTCCCGGTTCGATCCGGCCATCTTCGAAGAG
>NZ_JARESU010000708.1:0-277 GCF_046027075.1 Paraburkholderia sp. RL18-085-BIA-A
GTACTCGCGAGCGAGCCGGGTGCTGAGTTGATGCAGAAAGTCCTTCCTGCGGTTCGCGATCCTGGCGTGGATCGCCTTCACCCGGCTCTTCTTACGTGCTCGCTGGGCAGTGGCGAGCGCGGGTTCGAGGTCGCGGTAGAAGCGCTGCGCGTCGACATTCGGAAGACGTTCGTCCGAGAAGCCGGCAAAGGTTTTGAGCCCGAGGTCGATGCCCAGATCCAGGTTGGCTTCGTTGGGCCGGGCAGACTTCACCTTGACCGTCACGTTCAGATACCAG
>NZ_JARESU010000709.1:0-277 GCF_046027075.1 Paraburkholderia sp. RL18-085-BIA-A
TTGGTATCTGAACGTGACGGTCAAGGTGAAGTCTGCCCGGCCCAATGAAGCCAATCGGGATCTGGGCATCGACCTCGGGCTCAAGACCTTTGCCGGCTTCTCGGACGAACGTCTTCCGAATGTCGACGCGCAGCGCTTCTACCGCGACCTCGAGCCCGCGCTCGCCACTGCCCAGCGAGCACGCAAGAAGAGCCGGGTGAAGGCGATCCACGCCAGGATCGCGAACCGCAGGAAGGACTTTCTGCATCAACTCAGCACCCGGCTCGCTCGCGAGTAT
>NZ_JARESU010000071.1:0-44635 GCF_046027075.1 Paraburkholderia sp. RL18-085-BIA-A
CAGCGCAGCAATGCGCTGCTGCTACCCGACCTGGATCATCGAAACATTAAGTCCAGAACGAACATGATGCTCGGATTCAAGCGATTCAGGTGTGCGAAGACCACGATTTCAGGCATCGAGTTGATGCACCGCATCCGCAAGAGTCAGTTCAATCTCCGCGCTCTCGGACTCAAGGATACTACTGTGCCCGCCGTCTGGAATGGTGTCCTATTCAATAAATAAGGCATCCTTATGTATTGCAGACGTCGAGTTTGGCTATCACCGGTTATTGCTTGCACATCTCTGCGCCCTGCACAAGACAGATTTTTCCCGCGAGCAAGTGGAATGGAACGTGCATCAGTTCGAGTACGTGGATCCGCTCAGACAGCTTGCAGATGACTGCGTACTGGAGGGACACGCCTTGTTTCTGTCGTCCTTCTCGAAGGGGGCGTACGTCACGGTTGGGCAGGCCTTCAAATGGGAGCCGCTTGAGCGAGCCGCCTTTGGTAATTTCGAACAAGATGTCATTTGAACTTGCCGCCCGCGCTTCAATATTGGGCTTGCGAACGTCCGCAAATGGCGGCGATTCGACCGTTCTCAGATGGGGAGCCGAAGGACCGTCGTGGGTCGGGTTATGCCTTTCGCACACCTGCTGCGATCAGAGATCCATCGAGGTCTGGTTATCCCGGGCACATGATGGGCGGAAAGCCGTCGTTCATGTGTAGAGTCCAAATGGCACCTTTGGGTCAAGGTTGTGTAAAAACGCGTTGATTGCCTATAGTTAGTCAACACGTTTTCCGATGGTGGCCCATGAAGCGATTCATCGAAAGCGCGGCGCGAGAGCAAGTCGCGTTGCTACCTGAGTATCTCGACGATTACGTCGACGCCGAGACCCCCCGTGTACGTGGCCAACGAACGCGTGCAGTACCTGGGGCCGGACGGCAAGCTGATCACCGGGTCGCTGCGCGATTTCACACGCATCCAGATCGGCAAGCGTTCTGTCTCGCTCGACGCATTCCTGCAGGCCTGGAGCGACGCCGACAAAAAAGCAGGCGATTGTCGGCGAACTCGAGGAGCACGGGATCCTGTTTGACGAGCTGGCCAGGGAGATCGGCAAGGACCTCGCCTTCTCGCACCGAGATCGACTCGGTGTCACTTTTCCCGCGGTTTACGGATGACTCACGCCGCAGTTTGCTTGCGCCGGACAAGCTGACTCGCCCGCCCGGCATGCCCCCGCCTATGCGCGAGCGAAATTCAATGGCATGCTGTACTGATAGTAAGGCAGGCCCGCCAGTGCGGCCCGCGCCTCGCCGCCCGGGTTGCTCGCGACACGACTGTCGCGATTGAGCAGCATCGTCGTGCGATGCTCCTGATCGAAGCGCGGCCAGTGGGGCAGCAGCGCGTTGTTCGGGTCTCCGGTGTGCGCGAACGCCGCCCAGGTCGCCATCATCTGGCGCGTGAGCGGCGCAATGTCCTCGCCGGTGCCGACGAGCCCCGCGGCCGTCGTGGCGGTGCCGAACACGAACGGCACCTCGGCGGTGTGCGGCGAATGGAGCACGCCCCCCATCACCGGTGTGCGCCAGTCGAACACGTAGGCATAGACCGGCGCGCTCGCACGGGTCGCTTGGCGTACCGCGATTTCGACAGTGTTGCGGCGGAACATATAGTCGGTGGTGATTTGCGCCAGCGCGTCAGTCGGCGAGGCGCCTGGCAACGTCGAACGGTAAGCCTCGACCACGGTGCGCGCGGCGGCCGGCGCGACGCGCAGATAGCGAGCGACCCGCCGCTCGACTTCGGGCATCCCCAGCAAAAAATTGTTCGGGTCGCGCGCGAGCATCAAGGTCGTCTCGGTCGCCGCATTGCCGATCAGGAGCGGGATGCCATGCGCAAGCGCGCCCGCGTCGGGATCGTAGGGGTTGCGCGTAAAGGAGCGGCCGTCGAGCACGGGCCGGAAAGGGTCGCTGATTTCTTTCATTGCCGCGAGCAGCCGGGCGGCCGGCACCCGCTGCAAAGCTTCCCCCTCGGCCCGCGCGAGACCGAGCTTGCTCGCGAGCTGAGCGGCTTGCCCGGCGGCTTCATCGGGGCCGGTAAGGCGTAGTCCGCCCGAGCAGCTTTGCGCGATTGCCTTGTGGAAGAGGCCTTTGGCGGCCGGCATTTGCAAGAGCGCGGCCACTTTCGCCGCGCCGCCCGACTGCCCGAAGATCGTGACGTTGTTCGGGTCGCCACCGAATGCTGCCACGTTGTCGCGGACCCACCGCAATGCCGCGACCATGTCCAGCGCGCCCGCGTTGCCCGCGTCGGCAAACCGCTCATCGCTACCCGCTAGCGAGAGATAGCCGAACACATTGAGCCTGTGGTTCACGGTCACGACCACCACATCACCGGCGCTTGCCAGCTCGCTGCCGTTGAAACCGGGCGCACTGCCCGCGCAAGTGACCCAACCGCCACCGTGCAGCCATACCATTACCGGACGCAGCGTGCCGTCCTTCAATTGTGGCGTGAAGACGTTGAGCGACAGACAGTCTTCGCTCGTTGGCTCGAGCGATACGTACCAGCCGGTCAATGGCGTGGGCTCCTCACCGTTTTGCGGCGCTGAGTTGCCGTACGCCAGCGCAGAGCGGAGACCGCCCCAAGGCTTCACCGGTTGAGGCGGCAGGAATCGGTTGGCGCCCCCCGTCGATGCGGCGTACGGAATACCTTTGAAGCTGCAACCCTTTCCTTCGCGCGCACCGCTCACCTTGCCGCTCGTGGTTTCGACGATTGGCTCTGCAGTGGTGCCCGTTGCTCCCGTTGCCGCATAGGCACCACGGATGGCGAACGTGGGCAACATGCCGGTGCCGGCAATGGCGGCGACGCCTTTGATCAGCGTTCGACGCGCCGGCTGCGCGCAGCCCGCGTCTGTCATTGATATCGCGTTTTCATTGACGGAAGCCTTGTCGAGGTGGGTTGTTCGCCTCATGCTCTTGTTTCCTGAAGTGGAGTGGGTTCGAGCGCACAGCGGCTCATTCGCGCCGCCCCGCACCTGCGGCGACCGTGGAGCAACGCGCCGCTCTCTGCGTCTACACGGTGCAATGCACCGATGACGATCGAAGTTAGAATTTTGCATGCAACATACCGATAGTGCACCAACCAGCAACCTCGATGATCACATTGCCTTTGGCTACCCTGTACGCTGGTCAATGATGGAGCAGGTGTCCGATATGGATGCACCTGCCTGGCCTTCCTAGCGGCATCGCCACGGGCGATGCCGCCTTTCGTGATCAGACCGCCGTTTGGCTCGGGATCGAAACCGTGACGCGCGGCTTGGGTCCGACGCCGGGACGCACCAGCAGCATCGCGAGCATGCCGGTGGCTGTCACTGCTCCCGTGGCCAGGAACATCGAAGCGTAACCGTAGCGGGCCGACAGATAGCCTGACAACGTGGGTGCCAGCACCGCACCGGTGTTGACAAGAAAGGCTGTAATACCGCTATACGTGCCGGTACGCTGCTGCGGCGAGGTATCGATGATCACAGCCCAGAACACGGAGTTGGGCAGTGAATTCAGCGCGTTGCCCAACGCCATCAGGGCGATGACGGTCACCGGGTTGCTCGCCCGCGAAATCAGCAGGAAACAAAGCGTGGTCAACAGCAGCGAGGTCGCGGCGAAACGGCTCCGGGCAATCGTCAGCTTGCCGGTGCGCTTGAGCAGCCAGTCGGACAGGCGACCGCCCATCAGCACGGTAAAGCAGGCGCCGACCCAGGGAATCATGCCGAGATACCACAGCGACGAGAGGTTGAAATGGAACTCGTCCTGCAAATATTTCGGCGTCCACGTCAACAGCATGAAATTGACATATTGAAACGCGAAGTAACCCACGCTATTCAGGACCAGCGTCCGGCTGGTGAAAAAGGCCCACCATGGGTACGCGGCATTCGTATCGGCCGCGGTCGCTTCCACCGACCGGCCCTCATGGATGGCGGCAAGTTCTGCGGCGCCAACCCGTGGATTGTTGTCCGGGCGATCGGTAAACACCCGCATGAACACCACAAGCGCAATCAGGCAAGCCACACCGAGGACGATGAACATCGTGCGCCAGCTGCCTGTCAGCATCAGCAACCCCACGGAAACCGGTGCAGTCAGCAGCGCGCCCAGAGGCGTACTTAGCAAGCCGATGGAAATCGCAAAGCCCCGCTCTTTCCGGGTGGCCCAGGCGGACATAGTCTTGTTGATCGTGGAATACACAGGCCCTTCGGCAAAGCCGAACAACACGCGCATGAAGGCGAAGCCGGCCAGTGCCGAGCCGCCCATGAGCGCAAGTCCAAGGTCGCCGGCGTAAGCGGTGGCCATCTCGAAAATCGACCACGCGACCCCGGCGACGATCCAAACGCGGCGCGGGCCCAGGCGGTCGGCCAGCACGCCGCCCACCAATGCCCCAAACATGTAGCCGTAGCCAAAGTACCCGAGCACCGCGCCCCACGACTGCTTGTCGAGCCCATATTCGCGTGTGACAAAGCTGGCAGCATAAGACAGCGCCCCACGGTCGATGTAGTTGATTATTGTGATCAACACCATGAGCGCAAAGATCGTGTAGCGAAAGCGCGTGTGCCCAACGGATTGCGGCATAAGCATAAGGTCTCCAGTCAGCATTCGGGTTGTCGGACGCATTCGACCGGGCTGGGGTCGGCTTGGCTGCCACGCGCCTACGACCGTGGGGGAATTCAGCATCTCCGGGCGGAATAATATTATTGTATATTTTATAAAATGCACAGTGAACAATTAAGCATTCTTTGACAAAGGAGTATCCATGGCACTTCCCCGCGTTGCCGTTGCCGCCCTAGGCGGAACCATTTGCATGGCGCCTGACGTCCAGTCGGACGGCGTCATGCCCAAGCTTTCCGCACAGCAGTTGCTCGATGCCATTCCCAACCTGGGTGCCGTCGCCCAGCTCGAAGCTCAGACGTTGCGGCAATTGCCCAGTCCGTCGCTGTCGTTCGACGATCTGCTCGAAGTTTTGCGATGGGCTGACGAGCAGGTCGCCCAAGGCGCGGCAGGGGTCGTCGTGACCCAAGGCACCGACACTCTCGAAGAAAGCGCCTTTCTACTGGATTTGTACTGGCCTCACCCGCAGCCGCTGGTACTGACCGGCGCCATGCGCGCTGCGGAGGCCGTCAGTGCCGACGGCCCGGCCAATCTGCGCGCGGCGGTGACGATCGCGGCGGACGCCGGAAGCCGCGCACGCGGTGTGCTGGTGGTGATGAACGACACGATCCATGCTGCCCGATGGGTGCAAAAGACCCACGCGCTGGCGGTCGATGCCTTTACTTCGCCCGGTGCCGGCCCGGCCGGGGCGATGGTCGAGGGCAGTCCGCATTATTTTCATGCGCCCGGCCAGCGCACGACACTCGCCCAACCGCGCGATGCGGGCATGCGCGTCGCGTTGCTGGAAAGCTGCCTCGGCGACGACGGTGAGTTGCTGGATCTCGCCGTGAAGGCCGGATATCAGGGCAGTGTCATCGCCGCGTTCGGCGTCGGCCACGTTTCGTTTGCGATGGCAAAACGCATCGGCACGCTGGCGCCCGCGTATCCGGTGGTCATTGCCAGCCGCACCGGTGCGGGCAGCACCACTGAGCGCACCTACGGTTTCGAAGGGTCCGAGATCGACCTGCGCCGACGCGGCGCGATCCTTGCCGGCTGGCTCGGCCCGCGCAAGGCCCGCCTATTGTTGTGGGCACTGCTGGCGGCCAGCACCACCCCCGAGGAGATTCGTAAGGCATTCGCCAGTTTCGGTAGAATGCGCAACCTCTAGCCCGCCGAGAAACGTGATGACGCCCAGTCCGCAAGAAAAGAAACGACCACGTACCGCCCACCAGTACGTTCTCGAAGCCTTGCGCGCGGAGATTCTCATGGGACGCATGAGCGAGGGCAAACGTCTGCGCCAGGAGGAAATTGCCAGTTGGCTGGGCGTCAGCACGACACCGGTGCGTGAAGCACTGCGCGACCTCGTCACGGAAGGGCTGATTGTTTTCGACGCCCACCGTGGCGCCGTGGTGCGCGGCCTCACCCTTGACGATGCGCGGGAAATCTATCGCCTGCGCATGGTGCTCGAGCCGCTGCTGATTGAGCGCACGCTAGCGCTGCTGGACGATGCTCCACTCGAGCATGCGGCCAGCGTGCACGCGCGCATGTGCGCGACCACGGAGGTCGACGAGTGGACACGCCTGAACCAGGAGTTCCATTCAGTGTTCTGGGCCCCGCAGGCGAGCAGCCGGCTCGCCCACATCCTTGAAGGATTGCGTGCCGCCGCCATGCCGTATATTGCCCTCTCGCTGCTATACAGCAACCAGGCCATTGAACAAAGCAACGAAGAGCATGAGCAGATCCTCAGTCACTTTCGCGCCCGTGATCTGGCGTCGGCGGTGCGGCTGAATCACTCACATCTCGAGATGACGCTCCGCATTATCGAGCGCGCCATCCGTGTCGACGCCGGGTGATTTTGACGTGGTGCTCGCGAAACCCAAGGGGCTTGACCTAGCTCCTCTCTGGGGTCTATACGGCCCCTTGCTCCCCATGTGCATGTCCCTCTGACAGGGTCGTCTGACGCTGCAAATGAAGGCGACCATCGTTGTACTTCTTGTGCGGCGTGCAACTCAGTCAAGCTTGGCACGTTTCAGTCCCGCGGGCAGATATTGCGAGAACATTTTCGGTGAAGGATTGGAAACGACTTCTTCCCGATTGCTCATGCTGACAAATGTCGGCAAAGGCCGATAAGCGGCAGCCGACCCGTGCGAGCGAATGCCCGTTGGGCTTTGGAAACGGCCGTTGGTTTCGCGGCGACCCGAATGACGCCAAGGGGTCGCCTTTGCCAGGTCGATTCCGACGGTAGTAAGCTGGTCCATGACTTCCCCTCCTGTTCAGATTGATGGCTGACACCTCAATCCTGGCACTCGATGCCGTGCGACTTCAATGTCGCCTCAGGTTGGGGAAGTCCCTCACATTTGAAAAAGTCGCTTCCTGGCTTTTGCAATCAGCTACCGAAAAAATCGACTGTTCAGATCGACCCACAAACTCCTCGCGAACGTCGGTCAAGGGTAGACAGATCCCTGAAAACCTGGCGAGAACGGCGGTCAGCGACTTTTTCTTACCACCCCGCAGTACTGCTCAAGATCTATATCTGCGGTTATCTTGATCGCGTGCAGTCTAGCCGTCGTCTGGAGTGGGAGTGCCAGCGCAACGTCGGACTTATGTGGCTGACCGGCCGGCTTGCGCCAGACTTCAAGACGATTGCCGAGTTCAGGCGAAACAAAGGTGAGGGCATTCGCAACGTATGCCGGTGCTTCGTAATGATATGCCGTGACATGAAGCTGTTCACACAAACGTGTCGTGGCCATCAATCGATTCCATTCGTTCAGGTATCCGAAAACTGGCGCGCTCTTCGGCGCCGACGTTAAAGGCGCGTCGATCCTAACCTTGCGCTTCTGCATACATCTCTTTGCAAATCTGGCGCAATGCCTCGACGAACAAATCCTGCGCCGCTGAGTGCGAGCCTACCGAGCGCGTGAACAACGCGATAGGCGGAAGTGTCCAATCAAGCGAGTAGGGAACGATTGCGACGCCGGCAATTCGCACCAGTTCCTCTGCGATATCGGATGGTACGATCGACACGGCCTCTTCGCTTGAAGCAATCATTTCACCAATGAGTTTGGAGGAGTAACTCTCAACGACCGGAACTGGAGGTGCGGTTCCTGCAGTGAGAAACAGGTCGGTCACCTGTTCTCTCATCGGCGTATGAGGAGCGCCGAGAATCCAGTCCAGCGTTATCAGCTTGTTCCAGTCGAGCTTCGTACGAGACAATTTTGCCGCAAGACGTCGGTTCGCGATCATCCGCGGCTGCTGCCGGAACAGGACTTCCAGGGAGATGTGGTTCAAATCTGTCACCGCCGACGCACGTCCGATGACGATGTCCACGGTGTGGTCCTGTAGTTGCAGCAACAGTTGATCGCTGGTTCCTTCGTGAATCGTCACGGTCAGGCGTCGCTCCATACGGGATTGGAGCCGCTTGAGTGCTGCCGAGAGCATCTGGCCGGAGATAAACGGAATTACTCCGATGTGCAGGTGCGCTGCGTGCCCTAAGGCAACTGCCTCCATCTCGCGAGCGAGATGATCGAGGTCGTTGATCATCGTCTTGGCCCGCTCCAATACCACTGCACCCATTGCAGTGGGCAGCATGCCGCGCGGGGAGCGCTCGAAGAGCGGGGTGCCGAACATGCTTTCCAACTCGGAGAGAGCATTGGTCACGGCTGGCTGACTGCTGGCCATGTGCTCGGCGACGCGGGTAAGCGAACCGTGCTGCTGGATTTGCAGCAACAGGACCAGATGCCTCATCTTCAGACGCGCGCTCAGCCGCCTGACTACATCGTTCGACTCGAATTTCATTTGACAGCGGGCACACCCATCACGGAAAGATGATGGACCGATATTAAATCAAAATAATCTGCTTATGGCGGATCTTTAGAATCGTCTCCACAGATCGCGCCGGGGCTGGCCCAGCACACTCTTGGAGGCAAGGAATATGGATCAGAAAGATACAGATCGGCAGGCGGCATTCGACTATCACGAGTTTCCCACCCCGGGGAAAACGGCGGTGATGGCCACCAAACCGCTCGTGACGCAGCGTGACCTGGCGCTCGCCTATACCCCCGGCGTGGCTGCGGTGTGTGAGGAAATCGCGGCTGATCCTCATCTGGCACATCGCTTTACGGGTCGGGGGAACCTGGTTGGCGTGATAACCAACGGCACCGCCGTGTTGGGCCTTGGAAACATTGGCGCGCTGGCGTCCAAGCCGGTCATGGAAGGCAAAGCCGTGCTCTTCAAGAAATTCGCAGGGATCGACGTCTTCGACATTGAGATCAGCGAGACTGATCCGGACAAGCTCGTCGACATTATCGCCAGTCTTGAAGCCACCTTTGGCGGTATCAACCTCGAGGACATCAAGGCGCCGGAGTGCTTCGCCGTGGAGCGCCAGTTGCGCGAACGCATGAAGATCCCCGTTTTCCATGACGATCAGCACGGCACGGCCATCACCGTATCCGCTGCTTTTATCAACGGGCTGAAGGTGGTGGGCAAATCCATTTCGGAAGTGAAGGTGGTGACGTCGGGCGCCGGTGCAGCGGCACTGGCATGTCTCGAACTACTGGTTGACCTCGGGCTTCCGATAGAAAACATATGGGTGACAGATATCGAAGGCGTCGTTTACCGCGGGCGTACCGCGCTGATGGACCCGGCCAAGGCATGCTTTGCGCAGGACACCAGCGCCCGCACGTTGGCCGAAGTTATCGGCGGTGCGGATGTATTCCTGGGTCTCTCGGTGGGGGGCATCCTGAGTGCCGAGATGCTGATGACGATGGCGCCGCGCCCGCTGGTTCTTGCGCTAGCCAATCCTACGCCGGAAATTTTCCCGGAGCTCGCGCATGCCACGCGCGACGATGTGGTTATCGCGACTGGCCGCTCGGACTACCCGAACCAGGTCAACAATGTCCTCTGCTTTCCATACATCTTCCGCGGCGCACTGGACGTCGGGGCCACTACCATCACACGCGAAATGGAAATTGCCGCGGTTCATGCCATCGCTGGTCTGGCGGAAGAAGAGCAGAACGAAGTCGTGGCTGCCGCGTACGGCACCTATGATGTGGCCTTTGGTCCCGAATACCTGATTCCAAAGCCATTCGACCCACGTCTGATCGTCCGCATCGCGCCGGCGGTGGCCAAGGCCGCCATGGCGGGCGGTGTAGCGACGCGCCCGATGCCGGACCTCGACGCCTATGTCGAGCGATTGCAGCAATTCGTTTACCACTCCGGCGCCTTCATGAAGCCGCTGTTTGCAACCGCTCGCCAGCTTGTGCGGGATGGAGGTAATGGGCGCATCGTGTTCACCGAGGGGGAAGACGAGCGCGTGCTACGAGCTGTGCAGGTGGTCGTGGACGAGAAGTTGGCACGTCCGATTCTGGTTGGGCGTCCGGAGGTACTGCTTGCACGTATTGAGCGATTTGGTTTGCGTCTGCGACTCGGACAGGACGTCGAAGTGACCAATCCTGAGTATGACGAACGTTTCCCGCAATACTGGACGACGTACTGGGAACTCATGTGCCGGGACGGCATCTCGAAGGAGATGGCGCGGGTTGAAATGCGCCGCCGTCTGACCTTGATCGGTGCGATGATGGTGCGGTTAGGCGATGCCGACGGCATGATTTGCGGGACCGTGGGTGCCTATCACGATCACCTGCGTTTCGTTGACGAAGTGATCGGCAAGAAACGTGGCGCGAACACCTATGCGGCCATGAACATCCTGTTGCTCGATCAGCGCACGGTGGCGCTGGTGGATACCCACATCAACGATAACCCAAGCGCAGAGCAGATAGCCGAATACACGATTGCCGCGGCAAGGCAGATGGAATGGCTGAACCTGTCGCCCAAGGCAGCGTTGCTCTCACGTTCAAACTTCGGTTCAGGCAGCGCGGCCTCAGGCGTGAAGATGCGCAGGGCGTTGCAGATCGTCAGAGAACAAGCCCCCGACCTTGAGGTAGACGGCGAGATGCACGGCGACTGTGCGCTTGACGAAGCGCTGAGATCACGCATCCTTCCAACTTCGCCGCTCAAGGGTGTCGCCAATCTTTTGGTCTGTCCAAACGTGGATGCGGGCAACATTGCCTACAACCTGCTCAAAACCGAAGCAGGCAGCAACGTGGCGGTAGGTCCATTCCTGCTGGGCGTCAACGCACCGGTGAATATCCTCACGTCTAGTTCCACAGTCCGGAGAATTATCAACATGGCGGCGTTGACAGTGATCGAAGCTAATCGCGTTAAGTCAATGTAACCAATCGTCGGTGGGCGAGTATGGTATAGGTCGGACTGGCGGTCTGGCAGGCCCAAAGCGGCATCACGCGCATATGTGTTCATTAGGACATTTTCGACGGTTGCGGCTTTTGGCTGAGATGTAAATGTAGAGTCGGTGTGAGCAGGCATGGAAAGCCACCTGTCGACGCACTGCCGTCCCATGCACTCGTCGCCGATGTAATCATGGATCCGCACACGACCGCGCTGCCTGAAGCTTCGCACGCGCGTGGACTCAAGGTTCACCATGGAAAGAACATGATGAATTACGCCATGCCGATAGCGGCGTCGTTTTTTGGCTTTCCGGCTTTTTTCGACTGGAACGGAAACGTCCTTTAGAGACACGCGTTGCCGAGTCCCTGGCGATTGCTGCTCCGTCGGAGAGCTTGTTCGCGCGTGTCGGTCATTTGACCGATACGCCAGCGATCAGCCGAATGCCATGATACCGTTGGAGTTGCGATGATACTCGCGGTGACGAAAGTCGGCTTCCTCAGGGCAAGCTCACAGGAATTCCTGGAGGATGAGTGCAATGTCGGTTCATCATTTCGTTGTTCTCATCGGCGTGAACTGGCTACCCCGAGCATTTGGCGTTTGGGCCGCTCTTTCAGGAGCTCTCCAGCTTTGCCATGCCGTCTGTCGCTGGAAGCGCTCCGGCGCGCAATGGGGAATGATCTCGAACGGCGCAAGATCGGCGCTGGCCGGGGTGCTGCTTTTCAGCGAGGCAATGGGCGCTGTCTACTTCCTGATCGCAGGGTTGTGGTGGACGGTGGGCGGATTGCGTCGCAAATGTATCAGGACGTCATGAACAACCAAAGAACCTGACGGGTGGTTTGCGACCGGTTCGTCGAGCATTCCGCCAAGGTTTGACAACCAGAACTGCGAGCAACACGCTATCGACTCGCATCGGAGAATGAGATGGATGATAACGATATTCCACTTGCCAACGGCAAAGTGCAGTACAAGACGCTATTGCGCGAGGAAGGCTGCTCGATCCTCCAAACGACGGTTCAAGCCGGCGGTGAGACGCAATGGCATCACCACACGAATGTTAGTGACCGGTTTCTCGTGATCCGTGGCGTCTTGACCGTCGAGTTGAATATCGACGGCCATGTTCAAAGCACCAAGGTGCGTGAATTCTACTCGGTTGATCCGGGCACCGTTCACCACGTCAAGAACGAAACGAATGAGGATGTCGTCTATCTCACGGTCCAGGCGGGCGGCGTCCCGGACATTGTGCTGGCAGGATTGTCTCGCTGACGCGCGCAACGCCATGCATCTAGATCAAGCCCATTGTCAACGCTTTGAGCGTTGCCGCTGCGCGTGTCGAACACTCGAGCTTGCGAAACACGCTCTCGACGTGGGTGCGCACCGTGCTCGGACTCATCGTCAAGTCCTGCGCGGCTTCCTTGTTGCTCGCTCCTCGCGAGATCGCACGCAGGACGTCGATCTCTCTCGCAGAGAGTCGTGGACCATTCGGCGCACTCCTTGCCGCGCGCCTGGCGACGGGGACGCGTTCCGTCACCAGCGTGTCCACCACCTCGCGGCATAGCCGGCCATTGGCAGCCTCATCTTGCAACACGTGTGCGGCAGCCTCGTCGGTCAGTGCGGCGCGCCAAGGGCGCGTGGAGCGCAACGCAACCCACGCCACCGACGCCGCTAGCACACGAGCCTCCAACGTCAGCGCGGGATCGCGCGCGCCGCGAAAATACCCCGAGCCGTCTTGCCGCTCGTACGCATACGACGCAAGCACGGTGGCGTCGCCCAGCGCGCCGGTTTGCTTGCCTGCGCGCTCTGTCCAGTACGGCACCAGCCGCACCTTTTCCCAGGTGCTCGGCGACAAAGGCGTGGGTAGGTTCCACACATGGTTGGGCACGGCGGCCCTGCCGATGCCATGAATCAATCCAGCCCGATACACGAGCGCGCGTGCGGCATCATCCGACGTGAATCGAGCGTAACATTCGGCAGCCGTCCTTGCGACCTCACGTGAAAAGCCTGTCATCCACGGCAATTTCAGATCGATGATGTCGGCGATCAATTCCGCCGACGTCGTCCGTTGCATATCGGATGTCGCCAGCACGACTTCAAAATCATCCAGCGATTGGCGCTCCAGTTCCGTCAGCCAACTTCCTGCGTGGCGTGTCGCTGCCGCGACGAGGTTCGCCGGATACCGCGAGCCGGAGCGTTGTTCGATCAGCGCAAGCGCCGCTTCGACGCCATACGTGCGGCTGAACACCTCCAGGTCGCCGGCAAGCGCAACGACCAGTACGGATATCGGCACCGCTTCGCGTGCGAGTTGCGCGGGCAAGCCTCTGCCGTCCCAGGTTTCGAAAATGTGGCGCAGCGCCGTTTCTGTCGCCTTCGAAAGACCCATTATTCGCGCGACCTCGCCGGATACTTCGCAGTGAGTTTGCGCGAGTGGCATCAGCGCGGCGCCGACTCCGCCAATCGTCTCGGCGATGCCGGGCTTGCTCTCAAGCATCGCGGTCCGGATCGCGATGTCGTCGCCGAACACTGTTGCGAACCCTGCCGCGTTTGCCGTGCAACCCGACCAACGTAGCAGCGACACCTCGCGGACTGTGTCGCAAGCCGAGGCCTCGAGTCTAGCCGCGTGTGTGAGCCGTGCTGCCAGCCATCCGGTGCGCAACGAATGGTCGGTTGGCTGTCCCATGCTCAGATCGCCGACGAAAGCGAGTGTTCTCACGGCATCGAATATACGCAGCGCGGCGTGGCTGGGTTCAAGGTCGAACATCGGATTGGTTATGGAACGTCATGAGAGAGGGCTAACAATCATACGCGACGATGCGAGGTGCTGCACGGCAGTGCGACAGTGCAGTCCGGGGATATCGGCGGGTTGTGCTTGAGCAGGCCGAACGGCGCGCTATCGTAAAGCCAACGTGGCGCGTTTTCGATCAGGACGTGCTCGGGGGCAAGCGGCTTGCCGAGCAGACGCGCGTCGCTTTGTGACAGCAGTTTGAAAAAGCCGGGATCGATGCGCAGGCTCGTTTCTGTGCGTCGCTGTGCGGCGTCCATCTGCGATTTCGCGCGACACGTGAGAACACGAAGTGTGGCTCAGGCCGACGGCAATGTCACGATGGCGAAAGCGTGGAGCAGGGTCGTTGCTCGCCCGTTTCTTGATCTAGTCTTTGAAAAGGCGCCGACTGCCCGGCGAGCCCGTGAGAGCCGGCTCATGATCGTGCCGATCGGCACGCCGAGAGCGTCGGCTGCTTCGTTGTAACTTAGTCCTTCGACGCCGACCAGCAGCATGACCACACGTTGCGCTTCGGGCAATGCCTGCACGGCCCTGACCATCCGGCTGTCCATCGCATGCCGGTCCGGCGTGGCCGCCAGCGGGTCGGTGACAGTCTCCAGGAGTTCGTGGTCCCAATCCACGCTGCGGCGGCTGCGCGCGTTGCGCGCGCGCTGCTCGTTGATCCAGATGGATTGCACGATCGAGAACCTCCAGCTAAGCGGCGCGGTGCCCGGTCGTAATTGATGCGTGCGTTCCAGTGCGCGCACGCAGGCGCGCTGCACGAAGTCTTCCGCGTCGCGCCGATTGCCGGAGATGCGCAACGCAAATGTCCATAATCGCGGCAGCATGCCTGGAAGCGTGCTGGCTAAGTCTGCTCCAGTCATCGACGTGTTCCTTGTTTGATGTCGTATAGCTGGCTTGTCCGGGGGCGACAAAGATCGGTGTGTATGACGCCGGTCGAATCCGGTCGGGAAGATAAAGCTATCCGTCATCCGCATCGGCGCGCACTCGTCAAGTTTGGCGGCGATGATGACAGTCCGGCGAAAAAAGCCGGCGCACCTTATCAGGTTGCGCCGGCCTGGCTTGCGAAGATCAAGCGCTATTGCGCCGGGTGCGTGACCATCCAGTCGGCATCAGGCAATAGCGCGAAGCAGCGCGGCTTCGACAACGGTAATGACGACGTCGATATTGCCGCGCGTCGCTTTCGAATGGGGGGCACGTTTGATGAGCCCTGTTCGCCAGTTTTTGCGGGACTTTCAGCTGTTTCGCGGCGAGTCCCATCGCACCGATGAAGCACGGCAACTAGCCGGGATGCCGACGTCTGCCCGGGATTCGTGCCGGCAGCGAAACTGCCGGGAGATGACTGCCTGACGCGCCATTACGGTCGCCAACACTTCAACCTTCTACACAAACTCTCGCAAGCGCGCGCTCTACGGCTAATCCGTAGAGCGGTTCCAGAGCCTGACTAGTAATGTATAACTGCATTTCTCGAGCGAGTCTCTCACCGCACCCCTGTTCTGTGCGCAATTCTCTTGTCGAAATCAGAACCTGCAGGAACTCCTTCTGCAATCCATCAAGCCTGGGACGGATGTCGCTTGCCAGATTGGCCCTTGGTTCATCGGGCGCTCCTCCGATTCGCCGCCATTGCGCATGAAGACCGTATTGGACGAGCTTATTCGCTTCTATCTGATCCGAAAAAAAGTGCGTTGCCTCCTGGTCAGATATGCCCGCAGCGCGAGCTTCCATCCTGGCGGCTGCCAGGACCTCCTCCTCTCGCGGTAAATCTTCGATTGCGAACCCCGAGTCCCACTTCACCAATGCGACCTGCTTTGCAATGCCGAGTCTCGTTACCGTCAATTCAATCAATGGCCTGAACGTTTTCGCATCACGAACTGCTCCCATGGAATGAGGTGCTGCGAAGAAGAGTGAAGCGGAGAGAGGAACGAGTAGAGATCGAATGCTAAGAGATTGGATTGTCATTAAATGAACTCATATTGAACGGTGCACCAAAGATGTCGGCTTTTCAGTCGCCGACAATCCTGTGCTTTCCGATAGTGAAAATTGACAAAATCATCAGATCCAAATGGATTCGTAATCGTCAACGTAGAGGACCGTAAATATATGATGGAAGGGTTCGTCTGCATCGAGGACTCGTGTGAGATGACTGCGACTACGTTTTTTGAGAGCTTTCAAATAGCGTTAAGTCGCGCATGCTTCACGTGTAACCACACAGCGGATATCAGGAAGTAAACTGCACCTACCGCTGCGTAGCCCGCTATTTTGAAAATAGCGGGAGGCATTGATGCGCCGCTTTGGAGAATGAAGAATATCCCCGCGAGCGCGGATTGCGCTCCGCTTAGAATCATTGCCCACTGTGCCCCAAGGTCCGACCAACGGCGGACCGCGGTAGCGAGTTGAAGTAGCCCGGAGACGATCGCCCAAACACCAAAGATCACGAGTATCGGAGGCGCCCCAATGCTCAATTCCAGGAGCACCGCGACCGTTGTGGCGGCGCTGACAACGATATTGATAGCCTGTGTCCGGTTCTTACCGGTTCTACCGCTGCGCGACATGTCGATGAAATTGGCCAATGCATCCCAAGCGGGGTAAATGACAAGCAGAGCCGCGACGCCGGCTGCGGCCTGCTTACCGATGGCAAATGCTAATGCGACCCAGATGGCGGAAAATATTGTCCGGACGAAATAATATGACTTGAGCCACCGCTCTTCGCGGGCCCTACTCGATTTAATGTGACGTTCAAACATTCAAACTCCTCAGAGGCTAGCATCCGAAGTCGGCGCGCGGCATTTATCGGATCGATACCTGACATATCGCCGCTTACGATGCGGATAAGTCAGGCAATAGAATGACGTCGAGCTATGCCGAATGGCATCGGTCGAATGACCGATACCATTCGGCATAGCTCGACTTGCCTCTGTAATCAACTTCATCTATCGCAGGGGTGGGTGGAAGATCAGGTAGACGGCTGCAGGCCGGTGTGTCCGATGAGATTGAATTTTCGTAAGCGGTCTGCGGGGTTTCTGCCACCGGCTTCATGATGATCGTGCAGCCAGCGGCCAATGCGATAGCCGACTTCCGCGTAATCATCATGCGCAGGATATCGCTGCGTTGTTTGGCAAGCAGGCGCGACCACGCAGGAAATGCGGCACAGGTACGATCAATCGCCGCGCGTACCCGGGATTCGGAATGATGTTCTACTTGTCCGACGACACTGCCGTCTACGGGATTAAGAACGTCGATCATGCAGTTTTCTCTTTAGAATGATTCAGGGTTCCGCAGCGGCACACGTTGCGGCATGACGCGGCCGCATGATCGAATCCTCTGAGAGGCAAGAAGATCCGCGAACGTGAAATTGTCTGAATTCCTTGCCTGATCCTATGAGGCGATCGCTATAACTAATTCAATGTGGCACACCGATCGCCGTCGATAGAAATGACGCTGAACGGGTGATCTGCAATGGAAAGCGAAACGCAGGCACTGGCGCGTGTGCGCGCCGACATGGTGGGACTGCTTCTGGAACTGGAGACACAAGAGGGGAGGCGACCAATACTTCGCCGTTGCAATACATCAAGTCGACACCACTGCATCAGGCACGTCTCCTGATGGCGAGGCAGGACATGACCGCAGCCTCAGCGAGCGCAGGTTGGCTACGAAAGTCCTTCGCAGGGTGACTCGCCTTGGTCGGTCATTTGACCGATAGCATTGCGCGACCCCGGATGCGATTCTTGTCGCGTGCTAAGGCACGAGTATCCAAACGACGACCGTGCAACGCGACAGTCTTTCACGAGCCAGATTTCGAGTTGAGTCTGCAAGGAAAGGCGCGACGCACAGTTGCTTTTCGCTCGCCGCTGACAGCCGCTGAACACGCTTTTAACTTTCAATGCCGTCGACAGGGAGGCCGCCTTGGCTCATACAACGATACATCCCGTATGGGTCCGCGTCATCCACTGGATCAACGCAGCCGCTGTCATAGTCATGTGCCTGAGTGGCTGGCAAGTGTATAACGCGTCGCCCATCTTCAAGGCTATCTGGTTTCCGAACTCCATCACACTGGGTGGCTGGCTAGGCGGTGCGCTGCTTTGGCATTTCACGGTCATGTGGATACTGGTCGCAAACTTTGTCACATACCTGGTTCTGGGCACTTTTAAAGGACGCTTGCGCGAAAAATTCTTTCCCATCGGCATTCGCGCGATTGCCTTCGACCTCGTTGCCGCGCTACGGGGCAAGCTCGATCATGACGATCCAGGCCGATACAACGCCGTACAGAAGTTTGCGTATCTCGTCGTGATCGCTGACATCGTGCTCGTGGTGTTATCGGGCTTGGCTATCTGGAAACCGGTTCAATTGCCGATCCTGCACACGTTAATGGGTGGTTTCGACAACGCACGCATCGTCCACTTTGTTGCGATGGGCGTGATCGTCGGCTTTTTCTCAATACATGTCGTGATGATTGCGCTGGTGCCGCGATCATTACTCACCATGATCCGAGGGTGTTAACCGTGACTTCCCGAAAATCCGTACGCCCCCTTGATGCTGCATCGATCATCAAGGATGCACAGAAGGAACTGAAATCACCCGCACGACGCCTGCTTGGCAAGCGAATCCTGACCTTTGGCGGACTCGCACTACTGTCGGGCTGCGATTTGACCAACGATAAATCGGTCGACGCCATGCTGCGCAAAATGTCTTCATTCAACGATAGCGCGCAGGCCCTGCTGTTCGATCCGCGCAAACTGGCGCCGGTCTATCCGGAATCGATGATCGCGCGCCCATTTCCGTTCAATGCCTTCTATGACATTGACCAGGTACCCGACGTCGACGCACGCGCTTACCACCTTGAACTCAGTGGTCTCGTCAAAGGCAAGCGTATCTGGACGCTCGACGAACTGCATGCGTTGCCGCAGCAGAGCCAGGTGACGCGGCACATTTGCATTGACGGTTGGAGCGCAATCGGCAAGTGGGGTGGGGTGCGATTCTCCGACTTTCTCTTGCGGGCCGGCGCCGATACGACCGCAAAATACGTCGCACTACATTGTGCCGACAACTACTGGACTAGCATCGACATGCCGACGGCGTTGCATCCCCAGACGCTGCTCACGCTGACCTATGACGGCGACATCCTGCCCGCGAAGTACGGCTCCCGCCGATGTAAACCTACAAGGAGTAGGGCGTGCTTTCACCTCACATCGTGCTACAGCAGCGCCTTACTCCTTCCGTTCGCTCCTTTTATCGCCTCGACAGAATCAAGGCAGGCCCGGATCGGGGCAAATGAAGGCGAATCGGTTGCGGCGTCAGCTTGAACGGGCAGGGTACAGACGATGGGCCAGCCGAGGAGTATCGTTGCGTCCGATCTGGCATCCAGACGGCCACTCGTTCTCGCCGTTGCTTCTTCCAGTTCGTGTTCTGGTTTGAATTCCCGGTGCCGTCTCTCTCGCGTGGTTGTGAAAGCGACCCCAACGTCGAAAGGACGGCGCTATCGCGGGCTACGCAATGAACATGGCAACTGCATCAATTAGTCGACTTTCCGAAATGCCGCACGCAGACGATTCAACCCGCTACACGCTACTTACCCGGTGCGAGTCGTGGGATCGGGCACGCAACTGTAAAACTGTTCCAGGAACACAACTGGAAGGTTTTCACTGTGTCGCGACAGCCGTTTTCCGAAGACTGCAAGTGGCCAGCCGCGCGCGAGTCGCATATTCAGGCGGACCTCGCGGATCTGAATTCTGTCGAGAAGATTGCAGAAGAAGTAAGTCGTCGGCTTCCAGACGGAAAACTGCACACGCTCGTGAACAATGCTGGGATCTCGCCCAAAGGCGAAGATCGAACGCGACTTGGCGTACTCAAAAGCGACACTCGCACGTGGTCGACCGTTCTCAACGTCAATCTGATCTCCAATGCCTTGCTCGCCCGGGCTCTCTTTCCTGAACTGGGACGCGCCACGGGCGCAATTGTCAATGTCACCTCGATTGCCGGTTTCAAAGTCCATCCCTTCGCGGGCGCTGCTTATGCGGTGTCCAAGGCGGCACTTTTCGCCCTGACGCGAGAGATGGCTCATGAGTTTGGACCGGAGGGCGTACGTGTCAATGCGATTGCCCCCGAGAGATTGATACTTCGATCCTGTCGCCAGGCACCGAAGAGATCGTCAACCATGAGATTCCACTTCATCGATTGGGTAACCCTCGCGAGGTGGCGGAGACAATCCATTTCCTTTGCGGGCCAGCGGCGTCCTATATCAATGGCGCCGAGATTCACATCAACGGAGGGCAGCACGTCTGACCTGCCGGGCAACCGCGCGGTCGTCAACGACGTAGCGATTCAGTCACGTCTGAGTGCCATGTTCAGACCTTCCTGCTGGAAATCGACGTCGACAACTTCGACGGCCGCATGCAGTCGATGAAGCCGTGCGTGTCTTTCCAGGTCCCCAATATGCTAACGGGCGAGGGCAGTCTCGAAGTGGATATCACCTTCGAAAGCATGGACGACTTTTCGCCCGCAGCGGTGGCGCGCAATGTTGATTCTCTCGCGAAACTTCTCGAAGCGCGCACGCAACTCGCGAATCTCGGCACCTATCTCGACGGCAAGGTGAGCGCCGAAAAGCTGATTGCACCGGCGCTCAAAGACCCGGCGCTGCTGCAATCGCTGAGCGCGGCGCCCAAAGCTGCCGGCACTGAACCCGCCGAATCTGCTGAAGCCGGCGCTCGCGCGCGGCGACCTGCGCACGATCGCACTCCCTAACCGACGGTGCGCGCACATGTCTGGAGAGCATCGCGGTGAGACCGAACGTCTCGACCTTGTCGAGTTGCGCGCCTGAGCAATTGCCGACATCGACCACCGTCTGCGCGAGGTCGATCGTCGGCACAGCGATCACGCACTCACCGGATTCCTGCAGGGCGCTAAAGGTGTGATCTCATGGCCCGAGCACCACGCCGATCAGAGCCGGCTCATGTTGCATCATCATGTGAAGGCCCATCGTCATCACGTTAGGCGTGCCGTCACCTGCGCGCGTCGTACCATGACGATAGGGCCAGATTCGAGCAGCCGGTAGGACTTTTGATTGCCATTTCCTTGAACATTGGATTTCTCCGGCAAAGCAGGGCCCATTGCTGTTCGCCGCGCGGTCTTGAAGTTACTCGGCGAAGTCCGTTGCTTCGGATGAGCCTTTCCACGCATCGAGATCAAGTTGGACGGCCGCGGCTTTTTGCGCCGCCAGTTCGTTGGCGATCTTGCCGGCGAACAGGTGTAACGGTGGTTCGGCAACATCCACGGCCTGCATGATCAACATGGCCAGCTTGTCTGGATCGCCGGCCTGACGACTGTGCAGCGTGCCCAGGTGCAGATCGAGCGACGCCTTGGCCTCGGTGTATTCGTCGATCTGTCGTTTGGCTACCGCCAGCGCGCCGCTCGACAAAAACTCTGTACGTACCGGCCCAGGATACACCACCGTCGCCTTGATGCCGAACTCGGCCACCTCGGCCGCTAGCGACTCGGTCAGGCCCGCGAGCGCGAACTTGCTCGCCACATAGCTTCCCCAGCCCACGTAGCCGGCCTGATAACCGACGATCGAGGCGATGTTGATGACATGTCCGCCGCGCTGCTCGCGCAGATGCGGGAGCGCGTGCCGGAGTACCATCAGCGGCGCGAACAGGTTGACGTTGAAATTTTGCCGAAGTTCCTCGTCCGATAAGGCTTCGACGGTTCCCTGTTGCGCGTAGCCGGCGTTATTGACGACCACGTCAATCCTGCCGAACATCTCGATGGTTTGCGCGATACCGGTGCGCACGTTCTGGTCGCTGGTCAGATCCACTTGCAGAGGAAGAAACCGCTCCGCGGCGGGGCCGATCGCTTTCGTCAGCGACGCTACGGTTCGCGAGGTCGCGGCGACGCAATCGCCACGCGCGAGGAGTTGCCCTACGAGTCGTTGGCCGACGCCTTTCGATGCGCCGGTGACGAACCAGATTTTCGTGGATGTGTTCACGGTAATTCCCTTGATAAATTAGTAGTACAAATTTAACTTGAAGCGTGTTTTTAAAGAATGCGGCTAGGCCTTACTTGAGCGCCACGCTCATTCCACCGTCCGCCATCACGACCGCGCCGATGATATAGCTGGCTTTCTCGGACGCCAGAAACGCGGTCATTTCGGCAATTTCCCGCGGATCGGCCGCCCGCTTGATCGGCGCGTTCTTGCCGTGCTCGGCGAGGAAGGCCGGGCCATCCTCGTGGAGGTGGTTCGTGATGTTCGTCACCGCGTCGCCAGACCCCACCGCGTTGACGCGAATGCCGTGATCGATTGCCTCGAGCGACATGGCGCGCGTCAACTAGGCGAGCGCACCTTTCGAGGCCGCATAGGCGGCGACCAGCGGAAACGCCTGATAGCACGCGTATGAGCCGACGTTGACGATTGCGCCGCTCTTCGCCGGCATCATCGCGCGCATGGCCTCGCGCGAGAACAGGAACGCACCGGTGGAATTGACCGATTGAATACCGTTCCAGTCGTCGAGCGTCATTTCGACGACCGGCTTGTTAATGATGATCGCGGCGTTGTTGACCAGAATGTCCAGCTTGCCGAAGTGTTCCAGCGCGGTGGCCACGGCGCGCACCGCGCTTTCCTCATGCGCGACATCGGCGACGAGCGGGACGATTCCCGGACGCGCCAACGCTTCGACGTTGGCGCCGCGCCCGACGGCAATCACGCTCGCGCCTTGCGCGTGGAGTAGCTCGGTGGTGGGGTTGTGTCGCGATAAGGTCGGCAAGGCGAGAAAATCGCATGATGATAAGGAATCCTTACGCCACCAGCGAATAGAACTGGGCGGCAGCGGTTTGGGGGACGCCGTTGTCCTTCATTTGCCCTTTCCTGATCATATGCATCGTTTCGATGCCCGACAGGATGATGTGGGCGCACCGGAAATCCTTGAAGCCCATCATGGGCCTGGTTCGGCGTTTGATAGCCCGATGATCCTGCTCCACGATGTTGTTCAGATACTTGACCTGCCGGATCTTGATGGGCATTTCGCGTTCAGCGTTGATGGTCTGGAGGGCGGCCAGATTAGCCCCGCTTTTATCCATGGTTACGGTCTCAGGCGTGCCGTTCCGATCAATGGCTTTCTCAAAGTAACGGCGGGCCGCACCCTTGTCACGATGGGCCCGAAGCAGGAAATCGACGGTCTTGCCGGCCTTGTCCACAGCGCGATACAGGTACTGATATGACTTTGCGTGTCAATCGCGACATTGGTTTTCAGGTTGTTACATCGACGCATGAATTTCCTGAGGGCGGCGCAGCAGTAAGTCTCGACGGTGGATCACACTTCTATGAGCAAAACTCTGTCAAGATCCCCTATGCCAGAATTTTCATAACATGTCTCCGTTTGTTTGGTCTGAAGTCGTCGTGGCGCTCGTGAGAAGAACCAGCATCTCACCACCTTCTATCCGCTGGCGTGTCACCAGCCTGATCCTGCATGCGCGTTAGGCCGGAATCTCTTCCGGGAACATGCCCCATCTGAAAATATTCGGTTGCTTCAGCAACCCAGCGTGATCACGGGCATGTTCACTCCAACCGTGTTTGCTACGTAACTGCCTGGCCAGACCTTTACCTCCTTCCTGCGAATCCTGATGGGACTTAAGCTGACTTAAAGTGCGCGCCTTCGGGAATAACTCCGTCTTTCAGATAGCGCCACAGCGCAATGGCGAGACGTCGCGCTACCACGACGATGGCGATGCGTCGCGCGCGTCGGTTCGGTCCCGTGCCCTGTGTGCGCTGGTCAAACCATTTCGCTAATGCACTGCCAGGCTGATAGCGCAGCCAGGTCCATGCGATTTCGATCAGCAGGGCGCGCCGCGGCCTGCGGCTGTGCGACCGTGTGCACGGCCGGCTTCTCGCGCCGGCCGTCACCGGCGGTTCAGGGTGAAGGGGCTGAACGCGTACTTCGACCATCTCGAGACACCTGTCACGATCTCCTGTGAGACCGATCTCCGAGGCTTTCAGACGTTCCTTCCAATCCATTGCATTCGGAAATACCGCTCATGAGATGATTCAATGCGATCACTCTAAAGTGGCAGCACTGTTCGTCTCCGAGACAATTGCCGCCTGCATATTCGACGGGATGTCACCGAAATCAGGCGCATCGCACTGAAAATTATGCGAATCGCATTTAAATTTTTAATGCAAACGGGTGCGATTTACGTGCGTCCGCGCTATCGTTTTAATTGTGGCAATTCAAGCCGCATAGCGGTCGAAATTCTCTGTTGTATGGGCAGTGGGGACTTGCGCCCTTGGTATCGTAGTAAGCGGACTATCTCAAGCGGAACGACGCATCCTTGTATTCTTCATTGAACAAATGGAGTGCGTAACCGTGCTTTTCTTCTAACCGGGGATTGCTTGGCTTTCCCACCGTTCTTACAGGAGGCAGGAAACATCATGATCGTGGACACGTTCCAGCCACAGTCGTATTTGCCGGCCATACCCGTGCCGCCGCCGGTGGCACGGGAGGTCGTCTTGCGCCACCTTGAAGGCCCCTCGGGTACCAGCGAGGTTCAACGCCTGCGCCAGGAGATCGATCTCGCCGTGCACGAGCGGCTGAATCCGTATTTCCATGCGGAGGAAAAAAAAGAGACGAAATAGGCATTTCCGTTGCCTTCGAGCTGGACAGCCAGCTGATCGGGACCATGCGATTCGTGCCGATGAAGTACGAGTTGACCCTCACTGAAAAACTTCAGAAAGAGATACGGCTTGATCCGTCCTTGCTGGTGGACAGCTGGGAGGTTGGACGTCTCGTACTCGATCCCGCGGTCAGACAAGGCCAGGATCTACTCCGAAAATGTCTGTTACTGGCGCTTTGGTTCGTCGCCGAAAAGTCCAACGGAAGAAATTTTCACGCGTCCTGTTCGCATGTGCTGAGCCGGCTTTACCGAAGATTCGGCTTTTCGATCCTGGCGAGCGACATACCTCTTGCTGGAACTGACAAGACATACACGCTTATTCATGGCACTGTAGCGAATGTATCGAGAGCCTTAATGGGGGTCGACGCTGTCGGGACGTCGGTTAAATAAAAATATCAATGCAAAAAGCATATTAAAGGAAAAGACCATGCAAAATAATTTTGTTCATTCTCTGCGGGAAACAGTCAATCAGCATTGGGCACAGATCAAGACTGGCCGATTCTGGCATCACGTGATGAACAACAAGGTATCGAGGGATTTCTATCACGACCTGATGGTTGAAGTTCACCACTACACGAAGCACAACTCGATGAACCAGGCGGTCGCGGCCTTCGTTAGCGCGCCGGAAGGGCTGCTGAAGTTTGCCTATCACCATGCTGCGGAGGAGATCGGACACGAGCGCATGGTGGTCCACGATCTCGAGAGTGTTGGACTGCTCAACAGGGATGCGCTTGCACGCGCTCCGTTGCCGGCTACTGAGGCGCTGATCGGCTATCTTTATTTCGTAGCGCTCAAATATGGACCCGTTGCGCGCCTTGGATACAGCTTCTGGGCGGAAAGCGTGTACGAGCATATCGGGGAACCCCTCGCGAAGGTCAAGAGCGATCTATCGCTGGCCGACAAGAACATGTCGTTCTTCGTTGCCCATGCAGTGATCGACAAAAAACACAGTGCCCAGGTGGAAGATTGTCTCGAACGGTATGCGCAAACGCCTGCGGATCAGGCGCTCGTTCGATCGACTGCGGAGACCACGTTGTTCCTGACGGGGCAAATGCTCGAACAAGTGGCGCTGCGACACGCGTGAGCCTAACGGGAAGCGCCCGCCGAGCGTGGCTGCTTCCTGATTTCCTCGGTCTGGCGGTTTTGTTTTCTCTGCAATCCAGTGGTTGCGCTCCCGATGAAATACCTACGCAAGCTGTTTGCCTGTTACGAAGACTATTGCAGCCACAGAAAAGGAATTCTCAGATACGCCAGCATGGTGGGCACAATCGGATTCCTTCTTTTCTATTTCATCTATACGCGCGTCCTTCCACAGCCGTACGAGAATCTGACGATGAGGCTGATCGCATCGGCTTCCTGCGCGGTGATGGCACTGCCGAATTACTGGCCGTCGCGGCTGAAAAAGTATTACATCGGCTGTTCATACGTCGTGGTGCTTTATTGTCTGCCGTTTTTTCATGTCTTCATGTCGCTGAAGAATCATGGAAACATCGTTTTCATTGCCGACAGCTTCATGGCGGTGTTTTTTCTCGTGCTGCTGACAGACTGGCGCAACACGATTGCAATGCTGTGTTTGGGTACGGGCCTCGGGATGGCGCTTTATATGGCCACAACGGTTCACCCCTTGTTTCCGCCTGACTATATCGCGAGATTGCCGACCTTTATTCTCGTAGTAGTCGGCGGAAGTCTGTTCAAGTTTTCGGAACGGCAGTTGCAGGATGCGAAGCTGCGAGGCGCGATGGCGCTTGCAGGTTCGATCGCTCACGAAATGCGCAACCCGCTGGGACGTATCCAGTACAGTCTGGACATGGCGAGCCAGGCATTGCCGGAGCCAACAACGGGCGACGTCACGCAGATCCTTTCGGGAAAACAGATCGAAGAAGTGTATGCCCAACTGTCACAGGGGCAGCTCGCTGTCCGGCGGGGCTTACAGGTTATCGCAATGACGCTCGAAGAGGTCAACGTCAAAACCGTCGATACGAGCAAAGTCACACGCATTCACGCAGCCGAAGTCGTACAGAAAGCGCTCGATGAATACGCGTACGAAACCAAAGGAGAGCGCAGCGTAGCGACGCTGTCGGTCGTTAAGGATTTCGCTTTCGACGGTGACGAAACGCTGTTCATGTTCGTCCTGTTCAATCTCTTCAAGAATGCGCTCTACTACGTCAAGCGCTATCCGGACATGAAGCTCACGGTGACAGTGGATGAGCCGCATGTCCTGGTGACCGATACCGGGCCCGGGATCGCGAAATCGTTGCAGTCACGCCTGTTCGAGTCGTTCCAGACGTCGGGCAAGGTGGGGGGCACGGGCCTGGGTCTCGCATACTGCAAGCGGGCCATGGTCGCCTTCGGTGGCGATATTTTCTGCGATTCGATCGAAGGCGAAGGCACGCGCTTCAAGCTCCGATTCCCGCGCGCGGCGCAAGCGGTGTCCGACGGGGGAAGCCGAGCGATCCGGGAGGATTCAGTCGCAGTTTTCGCGGGTAAGCGAATTCTGGTCGTCGACGACGACGCCGTGCAGCGAAGCACGATACGCCAACAACTGGGCGGTCTCGGCGTGGAGATCGACGAGGCGGAAAACGGCCTGCTCGCCATTGAGCGGATCAAGCGGGCGCACTATGACCTCGTGATGATGGATCTGCACATGCCCGTGCTGGATGGCTATGCCGCGACGGGAATGATCCGTGGCGGGCTCGTTCCGGAATCGCAGTTCGTGCCGATACTCGGCTGCTCCAGTGATCCGCAGCATCTCGTGCATGTGAAGACCGAGAGAGCGGGCATGTCTGCGATCGTCTCCAAACCGTGCAGTCGCGCTGAGCTTCTCAGAGCGGTGCAATCGTGTCTGGACCATCATGGAGTCCATTGCGAGCCGCTGGCAGGCAAGACAGCGATCCTCGCCGATGACGATGAATATGGGCGGCGTATCGTGCGAACGTGGCTGGAGAGATATGGCCTGGAAGTCCGCGAAGCCTGTCACGGGCAGGCGGTACTCGACATGCTCGCGGAGGGCGAACGATGCGATGTCATCATGCTGGACCTGCAAATGCCCGGCCTCAATGGGATAGAAACGACACGTGCGATACGCGCACGCACTGGAACGATCGCTCAGATACCGATCATCGCTTTGACTGGCTATTCAGACGCAGGAACTATCGAGTCCGCAGTAAATGCGGGCATGAACGATGTCGCAACCAAACCAGTTCGTGGACCGGCGCTTGTCAAAACATTGATCCAGCATATGCATCCCGGCACAAACGGCGCGCGTTGGGCTGCAACGACCGCTGTACCGGGCGGAGGCGACGGGTGCCCCTCTTCGGCCATGTCGGAATAGCGATCCTTGGCGGGGCCATCCCGGACTGGAGACGTCGTGAAGGGTAGCGGACATACGACGGCTACGCCGCGAGTTGGAGTGCGCAGTAGGGCTGGTTGCGGTCCTCCTGTTGAGGTTCGTTAATTCCGCTACCGGGTACGCTAATTCTGCTAATGCCGCCTGATTTTAGGTGAGCAGCGACTGTAGTTCGCTATATGGCTGATGGGATCAGATGATTCCAGGTAAAGAAACGATTAGCATTTTCACGGTTCCACTCTTGCTGGTGGATCTGCCAGCATGTGCAGGAAGGCCGTGTGGCAAGAGGTTGCGCGGTATTGACTGCCACAGGTCACGAGGTAATTGAGGCGAGCCAACCTGGTTGAATTGGGCGGTATTCGAAAAATCGTGCGCGCTCATCCACAAGACGCATTAGCGCAAGAAAGATGCCGTTGGCGTCACGGCTGATCGAAGACCCGAAGGGGGCGCGTCGCCAATCGTTTGCGGGCACAGACTGGCCGATGAGCAACCCTCCAATCTCGCTCTGAAGCGGACGCCTGAAACGGCCCACCACGTGTGAGTCCCCAAGTTGTCACCTCGGCGCTGCCGGGGCCCTCACCCTCAAGTCGAGGACCTTCGTCGATGTGCCGCCGAGCGTGCATCGAAACGGGGTGGTAAGCACGCTGACATTCAGATAGCCAGGGTGCACCGCAAAGATCCTCACCGAAATGCTTGTCGCCAACATTTCCCGTCCCCTGTCACCGGCTATGTAAACCCGGGCTACCCCCCACCTCCTACTCGCCTTAGCGTCTTCAATCGACGATACAGCGTGCGCTCGCTCATCCCGAGGTAGGCGGCAAGGGCGCCGCGTGTACCTGAAAAACCCTCCACCAGCCGTACGAGTTCACGATCCGTGAGCTCGCCGCGCGCCGACAGCGACGTCGGGCCCGCGTCGCTCTCCCAATGCGCCGGCATTCCCGCCACTATGTCATGCGGCAGGTGCTCGATCCGGATCACCCCATCGCCGGCCAGCAGGCACGCCCGGTCGAGCACGTTACGCAGTTCCCGGATATTGCCTGGCCATGACCAGGCATGGAGTTTCCCGAGAGCGTCTGGCTCGACGCTGAACTTGCGGCCGGCAATAGCGCCTGCCGCACCTTGCGCGCTACCAATACGCTGCAGTATCGAATCGACGAGCAGGGCGATGTCGTCCGGCCGCTCGCGCACCGCTGGCAGGTGAATCGGAAAGGCGCTGATGCGGTAGTAGAGGTCCTGGCGGAATCGACCGTCGTTGATCATTTCCCGCACGGGTTGGTGCGTCGCCGCCACCAGTCGGAAATCCGCGCGTAGGGTCTCGATGCCGCCGACCCGCCGGAACGTGCCGGATTCGATGAGGCGTAGCAGCTTGACCTGCATCGACAGCGGCACATCGCCTATCTCGTCGAGAAACAGCGTTCCCCCTTGCGCGGTCTCGACCAGACCGGGTTTGCGCGTGGCGGCGCCGGTGAACGCGCCTTTTTCATAGCCGAAGAGTTCGCTCTCGAACAGGGTCTCCGTGATGCCGGAGCAATCGACGACGACAAAAGCGTGTTGCGCGCGCTCGCTTGCCTCATGAAGGGCACGCGCGAACAGTTCCTTGCCGGTTCCGGATTCCCCGAGCAACAGGACCGGCAGCGTCGAAGGCGCGACGCGATGCAACGCCGAGATCGCCTCGTTGAACGCCGCTGATCGACCGACCAGCCCTTCCGCGCTCGGCCTGGCGGATGCGCCGCGTACCGTGGAGAGCCTCTCGACATACGCAACCACCTCCCGCTGCGAATTGAATATCGGCCGCAACTCGACATCGACATGCTCAGGCCCGCGAGGCGTGTGATGAATGTGGAGCACGCGGTCGGGGCCGCGGAGCTCAAACGCCCGCTTCATTGGACAGTGCTCACCCGCCTGGTCGCAGGGCACGTCGTAGTGATGCGAGACCTGATAGCACTTGCGGCCCACATGAGGCTGGCTGGCGACGCCGAACTGACGTTGATAAGCGGTATTGGCAGCAAGGATGCGGTACTCGGGATCGAGCACGATCATGGGTTGAGCGTCGTGCTCCAGGTACGACACGAGGGCGTCGACATGCAGCGCTTGAGGCGACCCGGCGGAGGTCTTTACGAGGGGTGTGATGGGTATCAACGGCTTAGGGGATTTCATGGCGGCGGCTCCAGTAGACGTCACTATACGTCGACGCTGCCAAAGCTGCCATCCCTGCCACCTGACTGCCTCAAATGGCAGCCTTTAACCCCAGACGACCGCTCCACGCGCTGTGGCGACGCCCGATGGAATAGAAACATTGATAAAAATCAAAGCGTTAGCCAATTTTTATCAATTGCGAGCGACGTGGCACGGTTCTTGTTTTAATTGGCCGGCCAGTTTCGCAAAATCCATTCGTTTGAGGAGAGGAAGTTGAATACCACGAGCCCCATGCTGGTCGAAGGTTTCTTCGACCCCGGTACCTGCACGGTCAGCTACCTGTTGCTGGATGTCCGCACCGGCGACTGTGCACTGATCGACAGTGTCCTCGACTATGACCCGAAGTCAGGCCGCACCTCCACGACGACAGCCGACAAGCTCATCTCTCGCGTCCACGAGCTTGGCGTGAAGGTCCAGTGGCTTCTCGAAACCCACGTGCACGCCGACCATCTGTCCGCCGCGCCGTACCTCAAGGAAAGACTCGGCGGAAAGATTGCGATTGGCGCGCAGGTGACCCGCGTGCAAGACGAGTTCGGCAAGCTGTTCAACGCCGGTTTGAAATTCACGCACGATGGCAGCCAGTTCGATCACCTGCTCTCCGACGGCGAAACATTCGCCGTCGGAGCGTTGCAGGCGCGCGCCATCCATACCCCGGGCCATACGCCGGCCTGCATGACCTATGTGGTCAGCGACGGCGCGCAGACCGCGGCCTTTGTCGGCGACACCCTGTTCATGCCCGACTATGGCACCGCGCGCTGCGACTTTCCCGGCGGCGACGCCCGTACGCTGTACCGGTCAATCAACAAGGTGTTGAGCCTGCCGGCGGACACGAAGCTCTACATGTGCCACGACTACCAGCCCGGCGGGCGGCCTTTGCAGTTTGTCAGCACGGTAGCCGAGGAACGCGAACACAACGTCCATATCCGCAACGGTATCGGCGAGGAAGCTTTCGTGGCGATGCGCACCACGCGCGACGCGACACTCAACATGCCCGTGCTGATGCTGCCGTCAGTGCAGGTCAACATGCGCGCCGGACATATGCCCGATCCGGAAGATAACGGAGTGCTGTATCTCAAGATTCCCCTCAACGCAATCTGAGGCGGTGCACGTGATTTCTTGGAAGCAACAGGAGAAGTAAATGGACATCAAGAAACTGACGGCCGAACTGGCCGTATCGCAGCAGATTGCGGCATCCGACCTGCAGGCAATCAAGGCCGCTGGCTTTCGCGCCGTCATCTGCAATCGCCCGGACGGCGAAGGCGCCGACCAGCCCAACTTTAGCGAGATCGAGGCGGCGGCCCGTGAACAGGGCATCGAGGCCCTTTACCTGCCCATCGAGTCCGGCAAGGTCGGCGACGCCGATGCTGCGCGATTCGGCGAATTGATGCGCGCGCTGCCGAAGCCGGTGCTCGCCTATTGCCGTACCGGGATGCGTGCCGCGACGCTGTGGGCGCTGTCCGAAGCGCCCCGCGGGACGCTGCCGGATATCATCGCCGCCGCCAGGGCAGCAGGTTATGACCTGTCCGCGCTGGCGCGGCGTATTGCCAATGGCGGCAAGGTGCCCGTCGATGTAGCCGTGGCCAGTCACGACATTGTGATCATCGGCGCCGGCGCCGCCGGCGTGGCGGCAGCCTCAAGCCTGCTCGCGCGCGACCGCAACCTCGACATCGCCATCATCGACCCGGCCGGCGTCCACTATTATCAGCCAGGCTGGACCATGGTCGGAGCCGGTGTGTTCGATCCCGAGACGACCGCCCGCGATATGGCCGCCGTGCTGCCGCGCCAGGTGCACTGGATCAAGGCCGCAGTGGCTGCGTTCGAGCCGGAAAAGAATGCGGTCGTACTCGAAGGATGCCGGGTGGTGAGCTACAGGCAGCTCATCGTCTGTCCGGGGCTAAAGCTCGACTGGCATGCCATCGATGGGTTGTCCGAAACACTCGGCCAGAATGGCGTGACGTCCAACTATCGCTACGATCTTGCTCCCTACACCTGGCAGCTCGTGCGCGAACTCAAGGGCGGCCGCGCGTTGTTCACCCAGCCACCGATGCCGATCAAATGCGCCGGGGCGCCGCAAAAGGCGATGTATCTGTCGTCGGATCACTGGCGGCGTACAGGCCGGCTCGAACAGATCGATGTTCAGTTCTTCAACGCCGGCGCGGTGTTGTTCGGCGTGGCCGACTATGTCCCGGCGTTGATGGAGTACGTCAAGCGTTACGACATCGCGCTGAACTTCGGCTTCAACCTGAGTGCGATAGACGGCCCCGGCAAGCGCGCTATTTTCAGGCGCACGCTCGAGAACGGCAGCGTGGAATCGGTCAGCCGCGAGTTCGACATGATCCATGTGGTGCCGCCGCAGAAAGCACCTGACTTCATTCGCGCCAGTTCTCTGGCCGATAAGGCGGGTTGGGTCGACGTCGACCCGGCGACGTTGCGCCACAAAACCTACTCAAACGTCTTCGCGCTTGGCGATGTCGCGAACACAACCAATGCGAAGACCGCCGCCGCCGCACGCAAGCAGGCACCCGTCGTCGCCCACAACGTGCTTGCCGCACTCGGGAAAGTCAGGGGCGTGGCGGCATATGACGGCTACGGCTCATGCCCGCTGACCGTCGAACGCGGCAAGATCGTGCTCGCGGAATTCCTCTATGGCGGGAAGGTCGCGCCGTCTATGCCGACCTGGCTGATCGACGGCAAGCGCCCGTCGCGACTCGCGTGGTTGCTGAAGGAGCGCATCCTGCCGCCGCTCTACTGGCACGGGATGCTCAAGGGGCGCGAGTGGCTGGCGCAACCTGAACTCGTGGGCTAACGCAGCGTCGCCAACAACCTGTCGGATTTCTCATGCTCACTTCACTTATCCTCGGCGCCATCGTTGGCGCGGTGCTCGGCCTGACCGGCGCGGGCGGCGGCATTCTCGCAGTTCCGGCACTGGTAGCCGGCATGGGCTGGCCGATGCAGCAGGCGACGCCGGTTGCGCTGGTCGCCGTGGCGGGCAGTGCTGCGATCGGCGCGCTTGAAGCATTCCGGCAGCGGCTCGTCCGTTACCGCGCCGCGCTGTTCATGGCCGCAGCGGGTGTGCCGCTGACCTCGCTCGGCGTGCGCGTTGCCCACGCGTTGCCGCAGCGCGTGCTATTGGCGCTGTTTGCGACCGTCATGCTGGTGGTGGCCGGAAGGCTGTTATCACAGGCTTTGCGGCGCGGGCGCCCGGACAGCGCGGACTCGCGGTTTTGCGTCGGCCATATCAACCCGGACACCGGGCGGCTGATCTGGTCGTGGACGACTGGAGCCGCACTCGCGGCGACCGGCGCATTGACCGGGCTCATGACGGGACTGCTGGGGGTGGGCGGCGGCTTCATCATCGTGCCCATGCTGCGCAAGCTGACCAACGTGTCGATGCATGGGATCGTCGCCACGTCGCTGATGGTGATCGCGCTGGTCGGCAGCGGCGGTGTCGTCGCGACGGTCCTGCACGGCGCGCCGTTGCCGCTCGACCTGACGCTGTGGTTCAGCGTGGCGACGGCCGCCGGCATGGTGACCGGGCGGCTGCTCTCGCATCGTCTCTCCGCGCAGCACGTGCAGGTGGGCTTCGCGGGGGTCTTGATCTGCGTGGCGCTCGGGATGATGGTGAAGGCCGGGCTAGGCGGATGACTCTCGTTGGCCACATTTTGGCGCAACCGGCATAGACGAATGCGCTCAATCCAGTTAAATCAATTGAGAGCCGAAGATAAGCGGGTTCGATAGCGTACGGCCATCCTCGCCGGTCTGCGCTTCGATTCGGGCTTACTCAGGCGCGTCGCACGGGGGCTTTACCACCCCTGATTCCAACTCTTTTGCACCCGTAGTGAAATCGCAATCAACCATGTACAAAGTCAAAACTTTCGTAGCTACCGCAGCGCTCGCTGCCGCTTCATTGTCCGTCCATGCAGGCACGATGGATTCACCCGACTTCTGGACGACGCCGACCGTTCACGACTACGGCAAGATGCACTTTCTTCCGAACGGTGCTTTCAAGCCACAACCGGGTCACACCTACAAGGTGGTCTTCTCGTTGACGCAGGGGGCCAAGAACCCCAATGAGGTGAGTCCAGCGCTTGATCACGTGGCGCGCGCGGTGAATCTCTACGTGGCGTCGGGCGTGCCGTTGAGCAGGCTTAAGTTCGTCGCGGTTGCTTCTGGCTCGGCCACATCGCTGGTGCTCGACGACGCGCACTACCGTGCACAGTTCGGAGTGCCCAACCCCAATATGCCGTTGATTGCGGAACTCAGGAAGGACGGCATCACGATCGCGGTGTGTGGCCAGGCGATGGCGGAGCACCACTTCGAATATGACTGGATTGACCCCAGAGTGACGCTGTCATTGTCCGCACTGACTACCGTGACAACCCTGCAGCAGGCAGGTTATGCGCTAATGCCACTCTAACCACACACCGCGCGGGATGCACCGGGGGCAGCACATCGTTCGATGTCGCTGTTCCCTGAATCCAACATCCTGGACTCCCCGCGAATCCTGCGTCGAAGGGTTTCGTGCGAAACCTGCTGGGTCGGGTCAGTCGGATAACGCTTCACTGTGCCCGATATCTGCTGGGGTGACAATTTCCACTCGAGCAGGGTGAGAACGATATGCCAGCAGACGCTTTGCAGGCAAAGCTTTGTGGGGCGGTGGCCCGCACTGCGGCGTGCGGCGCTGAGCGCTTCAGCCGGCATCGATGCGTAACCTGCAGGAGAGCTGTTTCGCGTCAGTTCACGGCTAACGGTGCCCGGCGAGCGCCCGAGTATCCGGGCCATGGCCCGGATACTCGAACCCTGTAGATGCAGGCTTGCAATAATGAGGCGCTCTTCAGGTTGGAGTTACTGGTACTGAGTTCTTTCGTGCATCGCAACACCTTATACGAAACGGTATTGGACTTCAGATTTGAGGCCGCCGAGTCTAAAATCATTTCCAGAAAACATCGTCAGGCAGAGACGATACAACTCTCCCGTCCACTGCGGCGCTGACGCGTTCCGAGCCGCTTGCGCGCTGCTGAGGGCTACGCACACCATAGCGTCCCTTGACGACGGTCAGCTCGACTTCCAGCACGCTGCTGGAATACGTAGTTGTTAGGTCGTCCTGGCAGCGGGGGAGCAAACGACCGTTATGGCCGATGATGCAACTTGCATCATCGTCAATCGAACGGCCGTTTGCCAGGGGCGGAGGGGACGCCCGAATGTCCAAATGACGATGCAGGCGAACGACGCTTCCTGGCCCCAGTTCGGCCTTCCGCAAGCTAGGCTCGAATGTCCACTGCAGGGAGGGAAGGAGCCCTCGGAACGCTCGATTCGGCAGTCTGTTTTGAATGGGCATTTTCATTGCTGTTATCGCAAGTTGGAATCACTGCCGGGTCGCCGAAGGTCTATAACTGAATCGGCAGTCCAGGGTGAATGTCTACCCAACTACCGCGAGCGCGGAAGCCCGCGAGCTTTTGACCGGGGAAGGAGGTTTAGCGATTACGACCGACGACCCCATGCTTTGCCTTTTCGAATCCCGATTAGCTTTGATATCGGAGGTAATCATGCAATGCGGGTACCGCGGGTGGATCATCGACGCGACGCCCGACTTCTCCCTTGGGAAATTCTTTGCGCACGCGCGACTGGTTCGCGTTTCGGCTGACGATGACGTTGATGGTGAAATGCACATCGAGCGTGATCTTTCCTATTTCGACACGGAGGATGAGGCGATCGAAGTTGCCCAGCAATGGGCGTTTGCATGGATCTGCGAGCGCGACGGCAGCGTCGATGGTATGCAGCACGAGACACCGGCATCCCGAGCGGCATTCCGGACGAAATTCCATCCAGATGAAATGCCGCATGCGCCGCGCCCACGCTGAATTGTTCACGTAAGCGCGCCTTGCAACGCCGTAGCCGGAAGGCCGGGGACATAAAAAGCGGCGCCGCCGGCCTGGTGTCGGGGCGCCGCCTGAGTCACACATGCTACTCGGAAGCACCACCTGATGGTGGCGCCCCGGCTTGAGCCGCGGGCAGTTCGTGGCCAGCGAGCTTGCTGGCGAGATATAGCCGGTTCATTAGACGCAACTCGGCGGGGCCACCCGGGCTGGTCGGAGCCGCGACTTGTCGAGCGTCATCGCCACCATCGTCTTCATGTTGTTGAGCAATACCACCGCCATGTCTTTGGCGGTCTCTCCCGGCAACGTCGGCGCCCTGAGCCGCAGCGTGCCAACAATCCGCTTGAGCGTCTTCTCGCGATACTCGAGTCGCTTGCCCGACCATTCCGAACGGGCATCCAGCAAAGCGACGAGCGCCTTGGTCTCGTCGTGGATCTCCGCAATGGAGTCGACCAGCAAATCGGCCAACTCGTCTATCGACACCACGCGGGCACGGGCATCGATTTCGTCGCATTGGGCATCACGCAACTCGCTGTAGCGCTGCATCAGTGCATCGGCCAGCACTTCCTTGTTCGGAAAGAAACGATAGAGCGAACCGATTTTTGTGTCCGCGCGCGCCGCTATCTCGGCCATGGTTGCGGCATCAAAACCACGCTCCTGAATGACCTTCGACGCAGCGGCCATCAACGTGGCGACGCGCTCACGGCCGACACCACGCCGCGGCGCAAGCGCCGGCCGTTGACGATTGGGCCGCGGAGCAGCAGATAGAGCTTTAGTTTTGGCGGGAGTCGGAGACATGCCGTCAGTTTGCCAGTTGCGGCGGCCCTCGGCCACATAACTCTATTTGAGCAAATACTCAAATAGAGTTATGCTTGGGCGTCAGCTACCTCCTCGAATCCACCGCAAGGCTCCCATCATGCTCGCTCTTCCCGCGACTGCAACAGCACTCATTCTCGTCGATCTCCAGCAAGGCATCGTGTCGATGCCCGCTCTGGCACCCCGCCCCGGCGCTAAGGTGGCGGTAACCGGTGGCCGGCTAGCAGCGCGTTTCCGGACTGCCGGGGCACCGGTCGTACTGGTCAACGTCGCCTTCGCGGAGGACTTCGGTGATGTGCTGAAACAGCCAGTGGACCGGCCTTTTGCGCGTCCGGAAGGGGGCTTTCCAGCGAACTTCAGCCAGCTCGTCGAAAAACTCGCTCACGCGTCCGACATTCTCGTGACGAAACATCAATGGGGCGCGTTCTACGGCACCGATCTCGATGTGCAGTTGCGGCGCCGGAACGTCAAAACGGTGGTGCTCGCTGGCATCGCCACCAATATGGGCGTCGAATCCACCGCGCGCCAGGCCTACGAGCATGGCTACGACGTCGTGATCGCCGAAGATGCGACCACGGGGCTGTCTCATGACATGCACGCGTTTGCAGTCGACAACATCTTTCCGCTACTCGCACGCGTGGTGAAGTCCGATGACATCGATCTGAAGAACTGAGCCACGCAAAATGCAAAGCAATCCGCCGACAACCGGTGGCGATCCCGGTCGCCCGAACGAACAACATGCGGGTTTCGGCTTCCGTTTCGTCGCGCCGCTAGCGCTCGGCGCCGTACTGAATCCGATCAATTCGACCATGATCTCTACCGCGCTGGTGCCAATTGCGACCGACTTCCATGCAAGCGTCGCGGAGGCTGGATGGCTTATTGCCGGGCTCTACCTGGCAAGCGCCGTGGCCCAGCCGACCATGGGGCGACTGGCGGATCTATTCGGCCCACGCCGGATTTACCTGATCTCCCTCTTCATCGTCGCGATATCCGCGCTGGTCGGCCGGTTTGCTCCCACGCTCGGCGTCTTGATCGCGGTGCGGGTGGCACTGGGAATCGGCACCGCCGGCGCCTATCCGTCGGCCATGCGCATCTTCCGCGTCCAGGCAGATCGGCTCGGTGCGGCGCCGCCACGCGTCGCCATGAGCGTTCTCTCGCTGGCGGGGGTCTCCACCCTGGCCATCGGACCCTTGCTGGGTGGCGTACTGACAGGCGCTTTCGGCTGGCACTCGATCTTTGCCGTGAACACGCCGCTCGCGCTGCTCGCTGCGCTGCTGGTTCTTTTGTGGGTGCCAAAGGATCAGCCGCGCGACGGCAGCTTTGCGCGTCTGATGGCAGAGCTCGACGTGGTGGGCATCCTGCTGTTCACCGGCTTCTTGCTCGGCCTGATGATTTTCCTGATGAATCTCGACCGCCCAGTCTGGAGCATGCTGCCTATCGCCGCCGTTCTCGGTGTAGCACTCGTGCTTCACTCGGCGCGACGCAAGCAGCCGTTTATCGATGTGCGGATGTTGGCCCGCAACCGACCGTTGACGGTAACCTATCTGCGCGCAGGGGCGGTCCTGATGATCGTGTATTGCATCCTCTACGGATTCGCTCAGTGGCTCGAAAGCGGCGCCGGCTTTTCCACTAGCCAAGCGGGCCTGATCACCATGCCGATGTCGCTGCTCGCCGCCGTCTCCTCTGTGACAGGCGGGCGCACAAAAGGCATTCGAGGGCCGTTTATCGTCAGCATTGGCGCAGCGCTGGCCGGATGCATCTGCCTGTTTTTTATCGACAGCAACAAGTCCGCATGGATCATCGCTGCCGCGGTTGTGTGCTTCGGTGTGCCGCAGGGCATGTTTTCCACAGCCACCCAGGCCGCCGTCTATCTGCAGGCGCCGGCCGACGAGATCGGCACTGCAGCGGGACTCCAGCGCACCGCTGGAATCTAGGTGCAATCGCGGCGACCAGCCTCCTTGGCGCCTTATATGGCAAAACTGCGAGCGATCACGGCCTGCACAGCTTGGCCATCGTTATGAGTGTGTTGAGCGCCTGCCTGTTTGTCGCCACGATATTCGATCGCACGATTCCGCGAATCGCCGCGGTGTGAACGGCAGCGGGCGGAGCGCCTACCTGCCGATGCGGCCGCTTAAGCATCATTCTGTGAAAGTGAAGAGCTCTTGACGACCCACTTCGGCCCTTCGGCCCGACGTGAGCTCAACGGCAGCTTTCAAGTGTACGGCCGCTTGGTCTGTATCGGTGGCCGTCGTCCCGTCGGCCAGAACAGTCATTCGAGCGACACGTTTGGTCAACCTTACGAAAGTCGGCTTCCGGAATTGACGCAAGGGCGACGCCCTCAATTAGCTCGCGTCAGCCTCTTATGGTTTTCCCATCGAGACCTCTATGAGTATCCGGCGGGAGTGGCCATTGATATTGCATATGCACTAGCTTAGCGTGGAGTTCGACGGACTGTGAAGCAGTCATCGTTGATGGCGCGTCCTATTGAGGTATCGAGGCTGACTCAAAACCACGAAGGAGAGGTGGCCGACTTGTGCCGGCCGGTTAAGCAAAACTTCATTGTCGCGGGTGCGTCCGCAAGGTGTCAGCCGAAGTTACTGAAGCTTGACTTCCCCAGAAAACTCAACGTTCAACTTAAGCCCAGCAACGTCCAACGTTATTTTCGCTGGAAATGATTCCGTGCCGGCAATGGTGCCGTCGGCAAGGGCCTTGGTAACGGCCTGTTCAATCGCGCGCTGCGCATGGATGCCAACCGTCTTTAACAGCGTGCGAATGCTCAGGTTGAGCACGTCGTCGTTCATTGGGCACCTCCCCCTTACAGGAAATCTGAAATCAAGGTTCGTCGGCCTTCCCGCGGGCAGTCTATCCTAACCGGGCGTGGTTGTCGTCATCGGCACTCCGGGGGTCAACGAGCGAGAGCAGGACCGACTAGCCTGCATTACTGCAAGGTGAAGCGCAGCGGGATCAGCAGTTCCATCTGCTGAACAGTGATCTCGGGTGGAAAGGCCGGCAGTGGTTCGGCACGCGTGATCCACGCCTGCGCTTCCGCATCCAGGTCTGCGTGACCGGAGGTGGTTGCGATTGCCATCGACAGCACCTGGCCGGTGCGGCTTAGCGTGACATTCATCATCACGTCGCCCTGCTCGCCGCGACGCTGCGCTTGCGCAGGAAACCGCTGGTAACGGGCCAGATGTGCGATGAGCCGGCCCTGCCATGTCATCAAGACCTGCCCGGTTGGCGGAGCGGAAGGCGAGGTTTGAGGTACTGGCCGCACAGGCTGTGCGATAGCGGCCGGAGGGCTCTGCGGAGGGTGGGGTAGAGGTAACTCGGGCCGCGATACCGACGGCGGAACGTCCGGGATAGCCGGTCGCTGTGCTGCAGGCGCCTTGGACGCCAACCGTCGCGGCTGTGCCATGGGCGCCGGGGGGACGCGCGGAGCAGGAGCAGGAGCAGGAGGTGGCCCTGGCTGCGCCCCGAGATCCATCATGATCACCTGTGGTTGCGCAGGGTGGGTGGCTTGCACCGGGCGGTACAGTAGCAATATGGCACTGCCCTCCACCACAAGCACCAGCCCCAGGCTGATCGTCCAGCGCAGCCAGAAGCCGCTGCGCCGAACACCGCCGCCTGACGTTTGCAGCGACGTTGCGCTCATGGTTTGGTCGGGGCCGCCAGGCCGACCAGTGCAACCTCAAGATAGCCAGCGCTGCGCAACGCATCCAGTGTCTGCATCACCGCCTCATACGGCACAACCTTATCGCCGCGCACGAACACGCGCTTGCTCCTGTCACCGCCGCTTGCTGTATCCAGTGCCGCCCGTAAATTGCCCAGCGTCACCGGGGCATCGCCGAGCGTGAGCGTACGGTCGCCCTTCAATGTCAGGAAAATCGGTTTGTCTGGCGCAGGCAGCGCTTGTGCCGATGCGCTCGGCAAGTTCACGGGGATATCCACCGTCGCCAGCGGAGCAGCAACCATGAAAATGATTAACAGCACCAGCATCACGTCGATGAACGGTGTGACATTTATCTCGTGCGTTTCGGCAAGATCGTCACTTTGGTCGCCTTCGAGATTTATCGCCATCTTATTCGACCACCGCGCTTATGCCATGCCGCTGGTCCAGTTCGCGCGACACCAGTCGCAGCATCGCCGCCGACAAGTCCGCCAGCGTCGCTCGATAACCGCCGATGCCGCGAGCAAAGACGTTGTAGATCACCACAGAGGGGATCGCCACCACCAGGCCAGTGGCTGTAGCCAAAAGCGCTTCCGCAATACCAGGCGCCACCACGGCAAGGTTGGTAGCGTGCGCCTGGGAAATACTGATGAAGCTGTTCATGATGCCCCACACGGTGCCGAACAGCCCGACGAACGGCGCCGTCGCCCCGATCGTTGCTAGCGGTCCGATGCCCCGCGCCATTTTTCGCCCCGCTGATGCTTCGAGCCGATGCAGCCGCGACGCGACCCGCTCGTTGATGCCGCCCGCATCCTGCCCGGCCGAAAGTTGCATTTCCCTGGCCGCAGCGGTGACCATTGCAAGCAGGACGTGGTCGGTCGTTTCACCCGTCAGCCGCGTCTGCAGACTGGCCAGCGTCCGTTCATTCTCCGCATCGGCCACCGCCTGTTTCACGCACCGCTGCGCTACCAGAAAGCTGAATCCCTTTGCGAGCAGGATCGTCCAGGTGACGATCGACGCGACCATCAGCCCGGCCAGAACCACCTGCACGACAATGTCCGAATTGCTGACCATTGAGCTCAGCGAGAAATCCGTGGGCAGCAGGCTACCGGCAAGCGCTGCCGGAGCAGCAGCCACGGGCGTAGCGGCTGCGGCGCGCGCGATAGCCGGCATGCCCACCAGCAGCGTGGCCGCGCACGCCTGCATGCGTGCACCAACTATCATCCAACGTTCGAACCGAATCTGCATTGCTTGTCCCTTCGATTGCTCAAAACCGCGGGACGGAAGCGCCGACAACCTGGGCGGGCTGTTGGCGCTTCCGTCCCGCCGACGATGTTTGTGTGATTGCCAGTTCCGTCAAAAATCCAGTTCCACGCTGCCCATGAGTGTTCGGGGCGCCCCGAGAAACGCCGTGTTCGACCCCGCGACGCCGACGTCATTGCCATCCGCGATCGACACATAGTAGTAGCGGTTCGTCACGTTGAGCAGCTGCAGCCGCGCAGTCACGTGATGCCTGAACAGGAGCGCGGTGGAGTAGCGCACGCCGAGGTCGAGCGTCACGTAGGACGGCGCGTACGAGAGGTTCGTGTCGCTCGCCGCCCGACTGCTCTCGTAGTGCACGGCACCTGTGAACGCAAAACCTTCCGCGAAACCTGGATGGTAGTCGAGCGCAAGGTCGCCCTTGAACGCGGGCACACCGACGACGCGCCCGCCGTTCCCCGACGAGCTGGCGGAATCGATCAGTTGCGCGTCGACATAGGTGAGGCCGCCGAGCACACTGAGCGACGGCAGTATTTCGCCCTGCACGAACAATTCTGCGCCGATGTTGCGCTGCGTGCCGACCACCCCGAAGACGTTCGCCGTTGCATTGGTCTCCGCGAGCGGTCGCGTCATGTCGAAGCCGTCGGCGGTGACGAGCAACGAGTCGGTCGGCGCGTATTTCACGCCAGCCTCGTACTCGCGGTCATGATACGGCGCCATGAACTGGTTTACGTTCGCGGTGCCCGCCGGCGCCTGATCGCCTTCCTCGACGCTGTTGGAGAAGGTCGCGTACGTGGTCACGGCCGACGTAGGCTTGTAGATCAGCGAGACGGTCGGGCTTAATGCTCCGTTGTCCTCATCCGAATTTGTCGTCTGGCCAGTCGTACCGAAGCTCTTCGCGTTGATGAACGATGCCGAGAGCACGCCCTGCAACGCCCACTTGCTGTTGAAGTGCAGCGTATCGCCGACGATCAGCGAATCCTGCGAGATGGTAGCGGACTCGTATTCCCCGCCCGCGTTCGGGGTGGCCGGCGCTCCGAATACAGTGGGATTCGCCAGATTTGACGTACCAAGTGTCACCAGGAAGGCATTCGGGTTCCGATAGGAATCCTCTCCAGCTGAGAAACCATTAGCGCCGATCGAGAGGTCATTCTTCATGCCGAGAACATTGAAATGACCGTTTAGGGAGGCCGTCCAGCTGGCGATCGTGAAGTGCGGAACCGCGGACCAGTTTTGGACGGCAGTGTACTCCCCGGTATTGTTGGTCATCTCATCCTCAATGCCATAGAGACCGCGAATGGCGTTCTGATAGAGCCCGCCCACTTCGCCGCTCCAGTTGTCGTTAAACTGGTGCTTGAGCTTCAACGCCGCAGTGTCGGTTGTGAGGTCTGAGCCGGCGAAGGGTTGGCCCAAGCCGGGCGTGTCCGGGTTGACCGCGGCCGGCAGCATGGTGCTCGTGCCCTTGGAACCATAGATGATGCCGCCGGGCAGGCCGGTGGTGTCGGTCTCGTAGTGGCTCAGGTCCAGTTCGACGACGGTCTTCGGATCGATGTGAAAATCGAAGTCACCGGAGATCAGCGTGCGGTTCACGTTGCTGTCCGTCGTATAGTCTTCGCCCTCGCCGTGCACGAGGTTGAAACGGTAGCCGATCGCGCCGTCCGGGCTGATTCCGTCCGGTCCGACCCGGCCGCTAATGTCAGCCGCCTCGGTCCACAAGCCTTTCGAATCGTAGCTTTCAGTGAAACGATAGAGCGGCGTGTCGGTCGGGCGCTTCAGGATGTAGTTGAATACGCCGGCAGCCGTTTCCGGACCGTACAGCGAACTCCCGAGGCCATTGAGCACCTCGATTCCGGACAAGTTTTCAGTGGGTATCGCGGTCGTGCCGATGATGTTCATCCCGTCGAGCCGCGTATTCTGAAAGATGCCGCCCTGGAAACCGCGCGACTGCGGACGCGACACCTCATCGCCCTGCTGGTCGCGAACCTCGACCGACGGCAGGTAGCGGAGCGCCTGGTTCACCCCTGTGACCCCCGCATTGACCATCATGTCTTCGGGAATCACCGTCATGGAAAACGGCGTGTCCTTAATAGACTGGTTGCCGAGCGGGCCGAAATAGGCGTGCGTCGTGCCGTAGACGGGCGTTGCCGCATAGCCGCCGAGCTCCGGCGCGGTGACCGTCACCGCGGGCAACTGTATCGGTGCGACCGGCGTCGTGGGGGCCTGCTGCGCGTAGACGGGCACGACCCTGGAAAACAGCGTGAGAGAGGCTAGAAACAGGCAATTGAATTTCATAAACAGGAATAACGTCTTTCATACTTCGAAATCGACTGGCGCGTGATATTCCCGCTTAAATGCCGCGGGCGTCGTACTTCGGCCATTCCGCCAGACGAGCACCGTCGGTGCCGCTGATGGGAGTTCAGGGCACTTGAGTAATGCGTTCGTCGGATGGCCGTCGCGGCCTGCCAGATCGATTTACGAAATCGACATCATGTGAGTTGAAAGGGTAATGGCGGTTTGATATCGAGTTGAAAAGAGATCTTCGCGCGATTCACTGCAATCGCAATATATCAGCATATATAGCGAGGCGTTGCCTTGCCGCTCGTGCGTTCCAGGCCGTTGCATAGGTGCTTCGCGTGAGTTCGCTACGGCCGCGCAATGTTCGTGCGACGCCTGAATGGACGCGCGACGAAGCGCGGGTGTTCAACATGGCGACGCCCGATGCGCTCTTTCAGGGAAGGTATCCGGAGTGCCTTCGCAGCGGCTGACGCTCGCGCCGCAGCGCGGCAAGTGGAGCGTTGGCATTCGGCCCGCAGCACGGCTGGGCGCCGGCGGAAGCGTCATGGCAGCAACACGCATGTGCACGCGGCAATTTGTCGCGATCACGCTTGCTGCGACTGATTCTTGATATCACGATCGAGCAAAGACCATCAGATAGATGGCGCGGGATCGAGGTGTCGAGGACGACGTGGCGATATTTGCCAGCGCGGCGTGCGGCCGATCAGGCTTGATGCTGGGCCAGCGGATCCTGCTAACAGACCGTCCGCTCGTGGTCGTTGACCATTCGCTCTCAACGCCCGTTGTCTGGCCGGTAAGGCCGAGGACGCACGGGTATGCGCGTCGGGGAGAAGGTCCGTTACCAAGGCGAAACCGACGTTCGAATGTCCGGCTGAGAGCGCGGTCGAGCGGCCGTAGTTGGCCGGC
>NZ_JARESU010000710.1:0-266 GCF_046027075.1 Paraburkholderia sp. RL18-085-BIA-A
CCAGAACGGTAGTGCGACGAACGCGAGCATCTGCGACGTGAACGACGCGATCGACGTGCAGATTGACAGCGCGAAGACCGGGATGCGCATCAGGTCGACGGGCAGGAGCGGCGCCGGTTGCGATAGCTGGCGCTTCACGAAGAAATAGCCAACGACGGACGCCATCGTCAATTCCGCAACGATGAACGCGCCGCGCTCACCGTAGCCGAGCCCATCCGCGGCCATGATCAGCAGCCCGAACACACAGGCATTCATCAGCGCGCTCA
>NZ_JARESU010000711.1:0-264 GCF_046027075.1 Paraburkholderia sp. RL18-085-BIA-A
CCCTGGCGTATTCGCATCACCGATGCGTTACGAAGCCGCTTCGTTGAACACAGCCCGAAAGGTTACGTCGTGATGCAGGATGCCACCCGGTTGCTCGGCGTCACCCGTCAAACCGTGTTGCAGCGTGTAAAGCGCGGCGAGCTCGACGCTGTCCTCGTCTGCAGCGGGCGACGCAAAGGCTTACGTATCAAGGCTGTCAGCGACCAGACTGACCTCTTCGAACACTCTTCATAAACCAAAGGGTATTGTGATGCACGATCCAAG
>NZ_JARESU010000712.1:0-264 GCF_046027075.1 Paraburkholderia sp. RL18-085-BIA-A
AGTGCTGCCGTCGTAGGCGGTGCGCGCAAGTCGCTGCGTCGCGCTCACCGCTTCGTCGAGTTCGGCCGTCAGTTCGTCTGGCCGGTCGTGCAGGAAGCGGTTGACATGACCGAGTACCGGCTCGACTTCGAGACACGAATCAATACCGCCTTGTGCGACGCCCAGCGCCATGCCGACCTGCAGCAGGATGAAGGCCGCCTTGATCCGCGCAACAAATGGTCGCGCCGGATCGGCAATCAGGTCGGCTTCGCCGACGAAATAGTT
>NZ_JARESU010000713.1:0-264 GCF_046027075.1 Paraburkholderia sp. RL18-085-BIA-A
GGTGCTGCCGTCGTAGGCGGTGCGCGCAAGTCGCTGCGTCGCGCTCACCGCTTCGTCGAGTTCGGCGGTCAGTTCGTCTGGCCGGTCGTGCAGGAAGCGGTTCACGTGACCGAGTACCGGCTCGACTTCGAGACACGAATCGATACCTCCTTGTGCAACGCCCAGCGCCATGCCGACCTGCAGCAGGATGAACGCCGCCTTGATCCGCGCGACGAAAGGCCGCGCCGGATCGGCAATCAGGTCGGCTTCACCGACGAAATAGTC
>NZ_JARESU010000714.1:0-262 GCF_046027075.1 Paraburkholderia sp. RL18-085-BIA-A
TGCCGTCAGACGCTTCTTTCACTCAGAGCAGATCAACGTCGTCCTTCTCGCTGCGGCCAAGGTGGGCGGAATATACTGGAACTCGGCGGCGCCAGCCTCTTTTCTTTACGAGAACCTGCTGATACAGGCAAACGTCATCCATTCCGCCTATACAAGCGGCGTGACGAGGCTTGTATTCTTCGGATCGTCATGCATCTACCCGAGGGCGTGTCCCCAGCCGATCAAGGAGGAATATCTTCTGACCGGGCCCTTTGAAGAAACG
>NZ_JARESU010000715.1:0-262 GCF_046027075.1 Paraburkholderia sp. RL18-085-BIA-A
CGCCGTCAGACGCTTCTTTCACTCAGAGCAGATCAACGTCGTCCTTCTCGCTGCGGCCAAGGTGGGCGGAATATACTGGAACTCGGCGGCGCCAGCTTCTTTTCTTTACGAGAACCTGCTGATACAGGCAAACGTCATCCATTCCGCCTATATAAGCGGCGTGACGAGGCTTGTATTCTTCGGATCGTCATGCATCTACCCGAGGGCGTGTCCCCAGCCGATCAAGGAGGAATATCTTCTGACCGGGCCCCTTGAAGAAACA
>NZ_JARESU010000716.1:0-259 GCF_046027075.1 Paraburkholderia sp. RL18-085-BIA-A
TTCAACGGCCGCCACTTCGACCGCGAAGTCATCGTCCTGTGTGTGCGTTGGTACTGCGTTACAAACTCAGCTTTCGAGACCTCGTTGAAATAATGGCCGAGCGCGGGCTGTCGCTCGCGTACACCACGATCATGCGCTGGGTCAAACGCTTCACGCCGGAGTTCCTCAAGCGCTGGGACCGGTTTGCAAAATCCGCGGGTCGTTCGTGGAGAGTCGACGAAACGTATGTGAAAGTCCGTGGCAAATGGGTCTATCTTTA
>NZ_JARESU010000717.1:0-253 GCF_046027075.1 Paraburkholderia sp. RL18-085-BIA-A
GAAAACGATTCGCAGGGCCTCCCGGAGATCCACTACACGCGCATCTATCGAGCCTTTCGGCGGTGGCAAGCGGACGGCTGTTTTGAAGCCATTTTCGAAGGCTCGGTGTTCAGGCTTCGACAAGACGATCATCTGGACACCACCGTCATTCATGGCGATGGCACGACCACAGCGGCGAAGAAAGGAGGCGACAACCTCGGCTTCAGCGGTCACAAGAAGGTCAAAGGCGACAAGGTCGTCGCCTTCTGCGACC
>NZ_JARESU010000718.1:0-252 GCF_046027075.1 Paraburkholderia sp. RL18-085-BIA-A
TTTGGGCTGCCTCTGTTTTTGCCAGAAGACTTGCTCGCATTCTCGTTTTTGGTGACCGCCGTTTTAGCGTCACCATCCTCTATATCCGATACTTTGAACAGGCGGTTGGTCGAAGGTTGGCCTGGTACCTGGAGGCATGCGTGCACTCGGCATGGTTAGGATTGCACGCGGTTTTCGGCCTCGGACGAGTGGTGCGAAGGACAAGTGAATTTGTGGAGCCGAGGTGACGGGACCGGGAAAAGTGAGTTTCGG
>NZ_JARESU010000719.1:0-249 GCF_046027075.1 Paraburkholderia sp. RL18-085-BIA-A
ACCGCGGCGTTTGCAAGCTGCAGCCGTGGGTTTACACGTAGAACTTTGGGCCAATAACGCGTGACCATCGATCTGTTTAAACTACCACCGGTAGCCGTATCCCCTCCCTTGTGTGTTTGAGGATTACCCACATCTCGAGCGCGGATGGCAATTTTCTTCTGGAAGCCAATATCGCTTCTGCACAACTTCTCGGCGAGAGGGGAACCCCAAATGACGAAATTTCCGACACTATGCGTATTAGGTGCAGCA
>NZ_JARESU010000072.1:0-44085 GCF_046027075.1 Paraburkholderia sp. RL18-085-BIA-A
ATCTATTCGCGGCTCGACGGGCGCGTCCGCGGAAACGCATGAACAGCCCAGGCATACGGAGGCCCCAGGCGAACCCGGCCCGCGGACTTGAACGATTCTTCCTGCGGGACACGAAATCGTTCATTCGGCCGACTGCATGACCGTTGCCTGAGCTGACGAATAGCTCGACGAAGCGGTGCGTGTGGACTTGCGGCGCGACCCGGGGGTCTTGCTATCTCGTCGCGGAATAAAGGCTCCTCGGATGATGTACGAAAACGCACTGGCCGAGGATCAATGGAACAATGTTCAGGCCGGGCAGGCACTCGTCGCAGGCAAGCACATATTTCAGGCGTTCAGTCCGGAACTTGAAGCAACGGCAAGAGGCGCCGGACTGTAAGCCAGAAATTCGACGAGATACCCGACTACCACTGGCACCAGGATCTGCTTCATCCCAGTCGTACGTCTGAAGCACGGCCTCTGAGGCCGTTCGTTGTTGCGATGCTGTTCACCGACATCGGCATAGCGGCGGCGATATGCTGATGCATCAGGTTTAGCTCCCGTGTTCAGAGTGGGCGTTCGCGGCGCCTGCGGTTCGTGACAGTGTCCTATGCCCGCGCCGCGTCCGCCGACTCGTCATTGAGCGACGTCGAGCCGACCATAGACGCCAGTCGTCGGTGTCGGACCGGCGGCGAAGAACAGGGTATTGAGCGGTTGATTGGCAGCGTTGTTGCCGAACGAGATGCCCCAGATACCAGGCTGCCTGAAAGTCGATCCATCGGCTTGTGTCATTGCACCAATGAACGACCCGGTATTGGGATCGAACGCGTCGATCGTGCCGTCGCCGAAATTTCCGACCAGAAGATCATTGCTAAGCGCACCGAAATTCGCCGGCGCCACCGCAAGACCCCAAGGCGAATTCAACGATCCACCCTGGGCTATGCGCTTCGTGAGGTGCCCGGCTGTATCGAACGCGTCGACGGCGCCGTTGCCTGGGCCGTTCACCTGGGTGTGTCCATCCGGACCGAGCTTCGCAAACGTCACATATACGGTCGCCCCGACCACACGTATCCCGAAAGGGGAAAAGCCGGCAGGCAAGCTGGGATCCTTGAATTGCCCGTCGAGTTGAATCTTGTTGAACGACTTGTCGAACACATCGACCTTGCCGTTATGGAAATCCGCCGCGTAGAGCAGGTTCTGACCGGCATTCGTGCCGATGGCAAGGCCTTTGTACACGGCGCCGCCGGTACCGTCGTCGTGCGCGGTGACCGCTTGGGTCGGCAACACCTTCGGTGACCAGCCGGCGATTGTGCCGGCGTCGGTGGCCCAGAGAAAGAGCGCGTTGCTCGTGAGGCCGTTTGCGCTAATCGCGAAGTCGGTGCTGGTATTGAACACGATGCCCGTCGGACCGGCAGCCTGTCCACTCGCCGCGGGCGGGATCGTCACGACGAGCGACTGCACGACGCCATTCCCGTCATAGAGCGTCGATTTTTTCGTATTGTTGTCGGACACCCACATGACGCCGGTTGGGTTGAAGGCGACTCCCCAGCCGTTCTTGAGATTGGCGTCCGTGTTCGGCGCGCTCACGCTGCCGTCGGAAACCAGGATGGTGGACTTGAAAGGGCCGGTGGCCGCGGCCGGCGGCGTGGCATTGTTGCTGCTGCCGCCACACGCGGTGAACGTTGCCGTGCAAGCGGCGAATGACCAGGCAATGACTGCCTTTTGACGCAGTTTCATTTTCGCTGATTCCTTTTGTGTTCGGAGTAGCGCCCGCCGCAATCGGCTCTCTGTTTGCGATGCACGCGAACGAACGATTCCGGAGTTCGCGCAAAGGAATGGGCTGGCAACCAGGCAACATTCATTGCGCGGATTGAATTGCCCGATCCCTTTGGCTATGAATCGTCCTTCTCCGAACGCCCCTGGTCGCGTTTTTATTCCGCGACGGCAAACAGCCTCGGGCGAAGAAGCGTTGCGCTGCTCTGGAATACCTCGCCGACGTGGGTGTTATGCAAATGACAGAACCGCCGCAAACCCCTTTGTCGCCCACTTCGAGGAAGCCATGCCTAACCACTTCAATCTGCTCGTCTATTACGATGGATCGCCCGAATCCAGATCGGCATTGCTGCGTGTGACCCGTTTGGGGTTTGCGCTGGCCGCTACAGTTCATGTGCTGTCGGTAGTGGATATTGGCTCGGCCGTGGGCAGCAGTTGCGGATACATATCTGACGTGACGTGTTTGCAGATGGAGGGCGCGGCCAAGGAGACCTTAAAGGAAGCCCTGGATCATTTGAGAGCGAGCGGAACGGTTGCACGCGGGCATGTCGCGCTAGGTAACGTGGTCGATAGCATGGCCAGGTACGCAGGCTTGCTCAACGCGGACCTGCTAGTGCTGGGTCATCGCAATCCGCGTGGACTGGCGAGATGGTTAGGCCAGCCATCCAACCACGCGGAGCTTGTGAAACGCGCCGCGGGGCGTGCTGTCGTTACCGTTCCGTTGGACTAGATGATGGCGCCATGGATGGACACGTCGTTGTCATTGGCGCGGGAAAGGGGATGGGCCGCAGCACGAGCGCCGGAATAATCCGGGGGCGTTGCCTGTTGTCAGGGTAGACCTGTCATCGACAGTCAACCGACCTTTGGAGCAAGCGCCATGTCTCGTCCCGGAACACGTCCGCAACCCATACAGACGTCGCAACTCATTACGTTGCACGAACGCCTGTTCGACTCCGCGGCAGCCCGCCCTCACGCCGTTGCGCTGATCGCAGGAGACGACACGTGGACCTACGATCGTCTGACACGGTATATCAGAAGGCTTTCACAAGGCCTGCTCGCTCACGGTCTGAGACCAGGCGATCGCGTGGCGCTGCACATGACAAACAAACCAGAAGCCGTCGCCGCCTTTTACGCGTGCATGTTGACAGGCATGGCTGCGGTGCCGCTGAACACCCGGCTCACGCGCGCGGAACTCGAGCCGCAACTGCGGCGGCTGCGGGTTTCGTTGTATCTGGGCCAGATCGATTTATACGGTGCGATCGCCGGCATGGATGCTTCGATTCTCGCGGCGGACAAGCGCTTTCTTGTCGACGGCTCGCCGCAGGACACGGGCGCCAGAGCCTGGCGCGAATTGATCGATCACCAGGTAGACGAGCCGTGGTTCGAGTCGGTGCGCGTCGATGAACCTGCGATTCTGCTGTCGACGTCCGGCACCACGGCAGAACCGAAGTTCGTCACACACACGCCGCGCACCCTGTGCGCGATGACGCAGGCTTGCCAGGCCATAGCGTCGAGGCCATACGACGTCGCGCTGATCGCCACACCCATGATGCACGCTGCAGGGCTGTTCACTGCGCTGGCGACGCTAGCTACCGACGGCACTTGTGTCCTGATGGACCGCTTCGAGCCTGGGGCCGCGCTCGACCTGATCGAACTGCACCGTTGCACGATGATGATGTGGTTGCCGTTCATGTATGCGGGGGCGATCGCCCAGCAGATTGCGCGGCCACGCAACGTCACGTCACTGGGCACTTGCCTAGTCGGAGGCGACACGACGCCGCCGAATCTGCAGGAGGAGTTTTTGCGGGTGTTCGGCGTCAGGATGCGCAACATGCTCGCGATGAGCGAAAGCGCGGGCACGTTCACCTACGGATTCGATATCGGGCCCGTGTGCCGCGCGGTCGAGATGGACCGGGTCCGTCTCGCCGACGCAGACGGCAACACCGTCAGGCGCGGCGAAGCGGGCGAACTGTTGCTGCGCGGACCGAACCTGTTCGTCGGTTATTGGCTCGGCCCCGGACGCATCGACGACGCTCGCAAGGATGGCTGGTGGGCCACCGGCGACGTGCTGCGCCAGGACGAGGCCGGCGATTTCTGGTACGTCGCCAGAAAGAAAAACCTGATCATTCGTGGCGGTTCGAACATCTCGCCGACCGAAGTTGAGCATGCGCTCACTGTCCATCGCGGCGTGCGCGAGGCAGCGATCGTCGGCGTGCCTGACTCCGTCCTCGGTCAGCGGGTGATTGGTTTCGTTGAACTGAACGAATCCGCGACGCAGGTCGAGGACGTGTTGCGCGATCTGTCCACCAGAGTGGCGAGCTACAAGATGCCCGAGCGGCTCATCGTAGTTGACCAGTTGCCGCGCAATTCGTTAGGCAAAGTGGACCGGGCCAAGCTGAAAACAATCGGTGCGGGTCTGGACGGTTGGCGCGCGGCGTGAGCGCGCAACCTATGTCCGCTACCGAAAGTCCTGATCAACGATCACGGCCGCCAATGACATGTTGAAAAGCCTCGGTTGAAAGCAATCGTCGTTCTCCAAACCTGCGAGTTTGGGAAAGCCTTTGGTCGTCGGCATCAATGAAGTTCAAGCGTGCTGGCGCATCTCGTGTCGCCGCCAGGGTCTCTGGCAATTTCGGCCGGTCTGCATGAAATAGGCGAGATGGGTCGAGTGTTCTTTCATATGCAGCGCCGCATAGCAGGCGGTCTCTTACGCAGACGTGGCCTGCTGACCCTGCCGCCTCTCTGACTGATGCAGGGGATGGCAGCAACCGATCACCAAACGGAAGGACCGTATGAATTCGTTGACGAACCCCGTCGTATCCGGAATCGAGCGTCCGCTAGGCTCGATGGAAAAATTCTTCTACCTGTTGAACCAGGACAACTCGAATCATTTCGCTATCACGGGCGAGGTGACTGGCCCAACGCGTATCGACCAATGGCAGGACGGACTGGATCTGGTGGCGCACCATTCGTCTGTGGTGTGGTCGCGCATCGAGCGCGATAGCGACGGCGTTCCCATGTTCCGTTCGTCACCACGTGGGTCGGTTCCGCTGAAGGTGGTTTCGTATGACGGGTCTCGATGGACCGATGAGGTTGCCGCGCAACTCGCGCAACCGATCGACGAAACGAAGCCGCCCCTCTTGCGCGCCACCTTGCTGCACAGTGCGGAACGATCGATTATCGTGCTGGCGGCGCACCATTCGATTAGCGACGGGATGTCATTGACGTTTCTGTTGGGCGACCTCTTGCGCGCAGTGTCCGGACAGAACCTGTTGCGTAGACAGGAAAGCGAGGCCGTTGAACGACTCGTGGAGCGCAGGTATCGCGCAACGCAGTTGGGTGCATCTGCGCACGCACCCGAGCAGGCAACCGAGCAGGCAACCGAGCAGGCAGCGCCGATCACGCGGCAGCCGAAAGCATTCCGACACCAGGATGGATCTGCGCCGTGCGTCGAGGCGCTGCGCCTGAGTTCGAACATGACGCGCACGCTACGGGAGCGGGCGCGCAGTGAGCGAACCTCGGTGCAGTCGGCACTGGTGGCGGCGCTGGTGGCAGCGAGTCATCGTTTGGCTCCCGAGGCGTGCGCGGAGCCGATGCGCGTCATATCGCCCGTTGATCTGCGACGTCGACTACTTGATCACAGCGACCATCTCGGTATGTGCGCAAGCGCGGTCGTTCTCGCCGATGACGGTATCGGCAGAACTGCTTTGTGGAGCCGGGCGCGTCATCTCGGACAGGGTTTCGCCGGCCTTGAATCATCGCCGACGCTGGCAGAAGCAGTGCTTGCAAAACATGGCGCGCTGGCCGGCGTCCAAGAGACTGCCGACGCGAAAACAATCTTTGCGAACGTGTTCGCTGGTGACGCTGCCGTAACCAATCTGGGTGTCGTCACTCTGCCGCAAGCATTCGGCTCGCTGGTCCTCGACGCAGTCTGGGGACCGGCGATCGCCGTCGGTCTGATAGGCGAGCAGGTGATTGGCGCGGCGACATTCAATGACCGGCTGCACCTCGTGCATACCAGCTATGCGCCGATCAAGGGGCTGCTAGATCAGATGAGCGCGGAATTGTTGGATGCCTTGGCCGACTTCGACTGACGGGTTCGTCCGGTCAGAACGGTGCGGGCGGTGCGGTTGGCCGGTTCGTTTCATGCCGGCCATTGTCGCCGCACTCCCGTTGCCCGCTATCTGTGACAGGCACATCGACTTCGGCAAGCCATGCTTGTGCGATGTGTGGCTGGTGGCGCAGTCCATGGCTTGCAGCGCGAAGACGCCATCATTATTCGCTGACAGCGCATTATGAGTTTCCATCTGGACGCATTGTGTCGATGATCGGCAAGAGTAATCTCGCATCAATGCGCGATGCCGTTCCAACTCCGGCCCGGCCAATACCAGACAAATCATGAGACAACTCCAGCTTGCCATTGTCGATCCGGGTCCCGGTGCCGCCGAAGCTGCCGTAACCGCTAACGTTCCCCTCTATCGCTCGCTCGGCGAACTCTTCGAAAATCCCAGCTATGACGACGAAGACCGCCACGTGATCGCCGGCGACATGGGCTCGCTGTCCGTGCCGACGATGCGCGTGAAGCGATACGCAAGCATGCAGGAGCGCTCATGGTGGAAGCCCTTTGAACCTGGCGTGGCTGGGATCGATCGCGCGGACCCGCTGAAGCGGCAACTCGAACATTTTTGCGACGTGGTCGCCGGAACCGCACAGCCGCTCGTCACCGTCTACGACGGTTTGCAGAATCTGCGCATCTCGAGGCGATTGCCGAAGCGGCCCGCACCGGCGCCGTCGTCGATACCGGGCGCCTGAGCGCCATAGTCTGAGTGAGCGCGCCAACACACGGAGACGGCATGCAGCGTATTCACGGACATCGCAGCCGTCGCTACCATCGCTACCATCGGGTAGAGTGGATTCGTTACTGACGCCGGGAAAAAATCATGCGCCGCACTATTGCAACCGTGTCGCTGAGCGGCACGCTCCCTGAGAAGCTCGAGGCCATAGCCGCCGCGCGTTTCGACGGCATCGAACTGTTCGAAAACGACTTCGTCAACTACAAGGGGTCGGCCTCGCAAGTGCGAGCGATGGCGAGCGATCTCGGCCTGAGCATCGACCTGTACCAGCCGTTCCGCGATTTCGAGGGGATGCCCGACGCGCAGTTCCGGCGCAGCCTCGAACGAGCCGAGCGCAAGTTCGATCTGATGCAGGAACTGGATGTCTCGATGGTGCTGTGTTGCTCGAACACGTCGCCGCTCACCATCGACGACCCGGAACTCGCGGCGGCGCAACTGCACGAGCTTGCCGGACGCGCGGCGGCGCGCAACCTGCGGGTCGGCTTCGAGGCGCTCGCCTGGGGGCGTGCGACGAACCTCTACGGGCAGGCCTGGGAGATCGTGCGGCGCGCCGATCATCCGCACCTCGGGCTGATCCTCGACAGCTTTCATACGCTGTCGCTGAAGGACGACCCGGCCGGCATCGCCGAAATTCCCGGGCACAAGATCTTCTTTCTGCAGATGGCGGACGCACCGCTGCTGTCGATGGACGTGCTTCAATGGGCGCGGCATTACCGCTCGTTCCCCGGCCAGGGACAGTTCGACATGGCGAACTTCCTTGAACAGGTGTTGCTGGCCGGCTATACCGGGCCGTTGTCGCTGGAGATCTTCAACGACATCTTCCGCGAAACGCCTAACCGCCGCATCGCCGTCGACGCGATGCGCTCGCTACTCTATCTGGAGAGCCAGGTGCGCGACCGGCTCGAGCATCCCGCGCCGCCCGACGGCAACCCGGACCATGCGAACTACGCGGAACAGCGCGCAATGGTGTTGCAGCGCATCGAACTGTATAGCCCGCCGCCGCTGCCGGACATCGCCGGGCTGTCGTACATCGAATTCGCCGCCGACGAGGCGTCGGCCGAACAGTTCGACACGCTCTTGCAGCAACTCGGCTTTCGCCGCGCCGGTCGACATCGGTCCAAGGCGGTGGTGCTGTACCGGCAGGGGGAGATCAATCTGATCGTCAACGCCCAGCCGAACTCGTTCGCGCGATCGCGCTTCGAAACGCATGGCCTGTCGGTATGCGCGCTTGCCGTGCGCACCGCGGACCCGGAAGGCGCGGTCGGCCGCGCGACGGCGATGCAGTCCAAGCGCTACGACGGTCCCATCGGCCCCTACGAGCAGCGCGTGCCCGCGGTCATTTCGCCGGGAGGAAGCCTCGTGAGCTTCGTATCGTCGGCGCTCGGTCCGAATGGCCTTTACGAAGCCGATTTCGTGCTCGACGACGAAGCCGATGCGGCCGCTCAAGGCGTCGGGCTGCAACAGATCGACCATGTCGCGCTCGGCCTCGCGGTCGATCAGCAGGACACGTGGATTCTGTTCTCGCGCGCGGTGCTCGGCCTGGAGCCGGGCGAGAGCCTCGAACTGGCCGATCCGTTCGGGCTCGTGCGCAGCCGCGGCGTCGCTAACGCCCAGCGCAGCATGCGCCTCGTGCTCAATGTGTCTCCGGGACCGGGAACGCGCACCGCACGAACGGTGGCGGCCGGTGGCGGCGTCACGGTTCACCACATCGCGCTGAACTGCCACGACATCTTCGCCACCGTCGCGCGAATGAGGGCTAACGGCGCGCGCTTCGTGCCCATCTCCGCGAACTACTACGACGATCTGATCACGCGTATCGACCTCGATGAAAGTCTGATGGCGCGCATGCGCGATGCCGGGATCTTGTTCGACCGGTCCCAGGCCGGCGACTATTTCCACATCTATACCGAGAGCTTTAACGACGGTCTCTTCTTCGAAGTCGTGCAACGCGTGAATGCGTATGACGGCTACGGCGCGACGAATGCGCCGGCGCGGATGGCGTCACAGGCTCAACGCGGCGCTTGAACGTTTTGCGCTGATTTTGAGGTACTCGCACCGGGGGCGCCAACCGGCGTCCCCGGTGCGTCGCGCTTGCCACGCAAGCCGCGCAAACCGCCGCGCCGAAAAGTGCGAATGCGCAACGCAAGCCCCCATCCCGTCACGCTTTGGTTATGATCCCGGCAGACCTCCGCTTTTACCACCGCGACTTTGTTCCGGTTCCAGTTCCGATCTGCCGCGATCCGCTGCGAATGCAATGAGTGACCCATGAGTGACATCACACAGCCGCCGTTTTCCATACTTTTCGTCGATGACGAGGAGATGTCGCGCAACCACTTCGCACGCGCGATCCGTGCGGACTACTTCGTGCATGTCGCGCAGAGCGCGGACGAGGCGATTGACGTGCTGCGCGAGCACGGCGCGGAGCTCGCCGTACTGGTGACGGACTACCGGATGCCGGGGCGCGATGGCGACGATCTGCTGCGCCAGGTGGCGCACGAGTATCCGCAGATCGTGCGGATACTCGTGACCGCGTATGCGGACAAGGACATGCTGTTGCAGACGGTCAATACCGGCGACGTGTTCCGTATCCTCGAAAAGCCGCTGCGCACGGAGAAGGTCCGCGAGGTCCTGCAATTGGCGATCGCGCGCTACTCGGAGCGGGAAACGCGGCAACAACGGCTATTGGCGATGGACGAGACGCTCGCTTTCCTCGCCCACGAACTCAATACGCCGTTGGCGACGATCTCGCTCTTTGCGCAATCCGTCGAGAACGACGTGATCGAGCAATACGATCCGGCGCGCCAGAAGGAGATCGGTCACGCGGCCCGATCAATGCTGAACAATGCGCAGTATTGCCTGACGCTGATCTCGTCGTTCTGGGAGACGGTGCACAAAAGCGGCGGCCAGCAGTCAGCCTCGGAGGCGGGCAGCCGCGAAGTCAAGGCGACGCGTTTGATCGCCACGCTGCTCGACACCTATCCGTTCGTCGGCTCGCAGCGCGACTGGATACAGGTCGACGTGCAGGGGGATTTCGTCGTGCGTGCAATGCCCAATTGCGTGGCGCTTGTGCTTTCCTCGCTGCTGTCCAATGCGCTGCGCGCACTCGAAGGCACGTCCGAACCTGCGCTCCACCTTGAAATAGTGGACGGCCCCGAGCCCGAGATCCGCATGCGCGACCATGGTCCCGGCATCACACCCGAGGTCAAGGCGCGCTTGCTGCTGGACCCCGTTACCACTTACGCCGGTGCGGGCGGCCACGGCATGGGCATGATTTTTTGCAACCGCATCATGCAATCGTTCGGTGGGTGCCTGCGAATCGAGTCCGAGCTGGGCGCCGGGACCACGGTCACGATGGGCTTTCCGGGTGCGAAAGGGCGAATGCTAGCCACGGGCCAATGAGCGCGCGGGTGCAATCGTCGTTCGAGCCGAGTGCGCGGCCGACATTCATGTTCACACGGCGAGCGGGCTGCTACTCGCTCAACGCGTCGCGATGAGCGCGCCGCGCCTTGGTCGATGCGTAATACGTCTGCAACGCGTCGGCTGAACGTTCGCCCAACGTGCAGATTCGTGCGAGCCAGTCGGGCTCCGTGGGCCATTCGCCGTCGATCACGCGCGGATATATTTGCCTCGCGAATTGATGCAACGCCCTTGCTCCAATGTTGCCGCTGACGCCGAGCAGAACGTGCAACGCGCTGTGCGCCGACTTGACGTCGAGAGCCGCCGTGCTGGCCGCGAGCCGCTCGACCAGCGAGCGGATCTGTTCGATGCCGTTGAGAAACGAGTCGTCGAGCAGATCGAGCGCGACCAGTTCTTCGAGGTGATCTTCATCGAGCAGACCGTCTTGTGCGATTGCCACCGGCTTCTCGATCGACGCAGCGGGCGCCGGCGACAGATCCGTTTGCGCCGAGGTGTTCAATGCGGGTTGCGGTGCAAACTGTCTCGCAAGACACGCATAAAGAGAGCCGGCCTGCACCGGTTTGATCATCACCTCGTTCATGCCGGCGGCGAGGCAAGCGTGTACGGATTCGATATCCGACTGGCTCGTCAGTGCGATGATCGGCACATTCGCATGCAGGCCGGTGCGGGCGCGAATCTGCGCCGTGGTCTCCACGCCGCTTATCCCCGGCATGTTCATATCCATCAGGATCGCGTCGATCGCGCCGTCTTCCTGCAACCGGGCCAGCACGGCCTGCCCATGCTCGGCCTCGATCACGCTCGCGCCACAACGCTCCAGATAGGTTTTGGCCACCAGTCGGCTGTAGGTGTCGTCGTCGGCCACGAGGATCGATTTGCCGGCGAAGCCGTCCGAACGCTGACCCGCATGATGCCGGCTGCCGTTTTCGAGGAGCGTCTGCAAAGCGCTGATCAAATCCTGCACGCTCGACGACTTGCTGATGATTTCATCCATCCCGGCTCTGCGGGCGTGCACGCGGACCGCGTTGCCGGGCTCCGCCGTATACGCGGCAATCAGCACGCTGCGGTTCGGACATTCGTGGTCGGCGCGAATCTTCTCGGTGGCGGCATAGCCATCCAGAACCGGCATGCTGATGTCCATCAGCACGAGGTCGTAGGGCGAGGACTGCCGCAGCGTCGTCAACGCGATCGCGCCGTTTTCCGCTTCGCTCACATGGGCGCCCGCCTGCGTCAGCGCGCGACGGGTTCGGGTCCGCTGACCGGCGTCGTCGTCGACGATCAGGATGCGCTTGCCTTCGAAAACCGGTGCGGCCCGCTCGAAAATCCGCTGCTCGTGTTCCGCGACTTCGTCGTTCGATACGGTGGGAAACCGCAGCGTGAATTCCGTGAACTTGCCGACTTCCGACTGGCATCCGATGCTTCCGCCGAACGCGTGCATCGCGCGCTGGCAGTACGCAAGCCCGAGGCCCGTGCCTGCCGAATTGCCCGCCGTGCGAAACGGCTCGAACAGATGCGGCAGGATCTCGGGCGCGATGCCGCTGCCGGTATCGCGAACGATCACTGATTGTCTGTCGACCGTGAGCGTCAGCGTCGCCGCGGGATGCGTGGCGATGTGATAGAGCGCGTTCTTGATCAGGTTGAACAGCGTGAACAGATAGACGGTCTCGTCGACTTTGAAGACGAAATCGTCTCGCACCACGAGGCTGACCTTGCCGCGCTCCTTGTCATCGTCGAAGCCGTATTCTTCCAGCGCCTTGCGTGTGGTCGCCGCCGCGTTCAGATAGGTCAGGCGATCCGAGCGGACGGATTTCGCGCTGACTTCGTCGAGGGTCATCGCGATGATGCGCAGGCCGCGCTCGATCGACAACTGTCCTTGAGCGAGATGCTCATACAGCGATGCCGCGCTGGCGGACGGCAATGCGGGCGCCCGGTTGGGTTCGGTCGTCGCCGGCAAGGCTTCTTCCACGCGGTCCAGAACGTGCCGCAACTGGCTGAGCGGGTTGCGCATTTCGTGCGCGATCGAGCCCGCGAGCGCCTGCAGCGCGCGGTTCTTTTCGACAAAGATGCGCCCCTTGCTGATTGCATGGCTGAACGCCATGCTGCACAGGACGACGACCGGTAGCAACGCGAGATTGGACTTATCGGCCTCGGCAAGGACGATCGGCGCCGGGGCGGAGATCACCGCGGCCGTCGCGCCGGAAAATACGCCAATGCCGATACAGGTGAGCAGCAAAAGCGGATTGTCGATACATAGCGCCATAATGAAAATCATCATGACCTCGGTCATCATCCACATAGTGGAGAATGAATTTCTGACCGTAAGAAATGTGCAAACGAACGGCAATACGTAGATCAGCGCGCAATGCCAGTAAATCAGCAGGAAATGGTTAAAGCGCTTTGGCCAATGCGCCTGAAAAAGCAATGGAATGCAGATGAGCGCCGCGCTCAGGCGGAGCCAAAGATTGTCGTATGGCTGCGGCAGGATATACGTCCACACGACGTAATAGATGGGGTGGCACAGGAGGCCAAGTGCGCCGCCCCATCGAATTGCAAACCTGCTTCGTTCCAGCATATCCCGCATGCTTTCGCGCGATATCGCCATCAGGCCTCCATTGTCGTTACGATCCTATCAACTCGTGCTTGCTGTGATGCTGCGTTTCCAGGGTGATCGGCGAGCCGTTTTTCCCATGGAAAGGACCGACCGAGAACCCGTACTTCTTCAGGAGACTATGAGTATACGAGACCGACCATACGGGCGGGCTGCCGATGATGAAGTCCGAAGCAATGCCTTCCTGCCAGGCCGAGTAGCCCTCCGCGAAACAGGTGTAGCAGTCGCGCGTGGACGGCAGCCTGAACGGAAAGGTCGTGTCGAGTCCGGCGGGGCCACGGGCGAAGCACTCAATATATAGCGTATGGCCGCGCGAAGCGAGTTCGGCTTCGACGCTCGCCGCGCGGGGATGGGAGTCGTCGATCCAGAACTGCGCCCGCTTGAGATCGGCGGCGGTGAGGTAGGGCACGCTGGTGCTGCTCGCGAGGATCGCGCCGTCGAATTGCGGCAGCGGCGTGTCAGGGCTGAAGGTGTGAACCGACACCCGCGATTTGCCCAGCAGGTCCGACGCCAGCAGCTCTTTCGCCTGTTCGGTAAGCAGATTCACCTTGTCCGGCAGGTCGATCAGAACCAGCTCCTTCGGCACATCCTTGTAGAGCAGATACTTGGCGACCGTCGTGCCGAGCCGCCCGGCCGCGCCGAATAGCGCGAGTTTGGTGTTGCCGAATTCGAGGTCGAGTTCGTTGCAGCAATGGACCGCCCAGTCCTTCAGCATCGCCGCGGTGGCCGCGTGGCCGGTGGTGATATGAGGCGGCTTCGTATGCCGCGGCAGCGCGCCATAATTGCACGCATACGGCGTGGAAGCGCCCATCGCCACCATGTTCAGGCCCGCTTGTCGTGCCAGTTCGAGGGCCGGAAAAAATTGCGTCTCCCTGAACCGCTTGATCCCGCGCGGGCTGCCGAGCCACATCTCGAGCGGCACCGGGCAGGCGATATTGGCGCCGATGACCTGAGAGCCCGAGTAGATCGGCGAAGCAATAAAAGGCTTGGTGTTCCACAGCTCCTCTTCAAACGCGGAGTTTCTGTGCTTGACGTTATGAAATGAAAATGAAAGCGTATCCCAGTCCGTAGCGTGAAATAGAAAACCGACGCCGCCATGGCCCGCGGGCAGGTTATCCCGGATCTCTTCCGGATGAATTGTGTGTTTGAGCGTGAGTGGTGCACTATTCAGATGCAAATGGAGACCCGCTTGCTCAACGGAGTTGGTCAACACTTCTTTGTGAAGAGAAGTTTTCATTGGTTTTCCCTTAGGTTGGAATTACGCTGGAAAATCAGCGCGATGTAGCCAGTCAGAAGCGACAGACAACCCTGCAACTCTAGAGAAATCCGTTGTGATGTGCCCGTCTGTTCATTAACACTGCATTGATCCCGCGTTGGCGTAAACCCGTTGGCGGGACTTGAAATCTATGCAATCCGCATTTCAGACGAAGCGGAATAAATGACCGGCGGGCAGGCGGACGTGCCGGCGCGGGCGCATCGGCGGGAGCCAGGTGGTGTCGGCGGCGTGAGTGCCGTTCTGCGAGCGGCGGTGGATGCGGTGCGCGGCTGAGGTCGGGCAGGGTGGTTTTCGTTGGACGGGCAACGTTGCTGGCCCATGCGGGCTGTGGCCGCGGGCCGGCGTCGCGGTGGCCGCGAGGCGCTATCAGTCCAGATTCAGACGGCGGGCGGCCGCGATGAGCGAGTGCGGATGGAGACGCCCCAGCCATTCCGCCCGGCCTATCGCGTAATGGCGTACCCGATCCGCGCAATCCACCGATGCTGGTTGTAGTCGAGAATATCTTCGCCGTAGCCGGTAAAGAAACCGACCCAGAGATAGCCGCCCCAGGAGCTGTTGATCAGCTTCGCCAACGGATAGGTGAACTGCGTGTCGATACTTCCGTAAGTGGATTTCGTCCCCTTTCTCAAGGTCGTGGCCAGTTGCCAGCCATCTGTACTGCCGTACTTGAGCAGCAGATCCACATAACCTCGATAGTCGGCGATATTCGAGTTCTCGCCTGCAATGTGAACGTAGTAATAGATCTTCGGCTCCACGGTCAGGTGATTGGCATTCAGGTCGCCGAATTCCCACTTCGGGCGCACGAAGAGAATGTCGATGCCGCGTGATTCCGGGCCGTCGCGTCCGTTCGATTCGTGACTGTAGCCCGCTGCTATGCCCATCTTGCTGAACCACGAACTCTTCCAGCCGGTGTCGTCGAGCGAATAGAACAATTGAGGCATGTAGCTCGTATCGCGGAAAGGAGCGGAGTACTCGCCGAGATCCCACAATGAGGTTTGCGTATAGCCAAAATACAGGTTGTCGACGAAGCCGCGCGAGCGCGGATCGTCCGGCACGACCAGGCGGAATTTGAAGCTCAACTGGAATTTCGCGAGGTTCTCCCCGTTCGAGCCATCGGCAAAGTACATCGGTTCATAGACGGAGAAGCGGCTCAGGAAGCTATTGAGTTCCGGTATGGGCGCATTCGCGTGAGCGGGCGTCGGGGAAACGGGGAAAGTACTCGCGGGCTGTTGCGCGACGCTAGCAGACTCGTCGTGAGTGCCTTCAGCCGAAGCCAGCGCGCTCGACTTGCCGGGTTCGGGCGGCCGCGTAAGCAGCACGAAAGAGGGCGATACATCGAGCTCCGGCACGTCGATCTTCATCGCGCCGCGCGCCCACTTGGGCCACGTGCCACTGTAGCGGACCGCTTTGAGATCGCCCGGCGCCAGCTTCAGATGGGCAGGCGCGCCGCTCTCACGCGTGAGCGTCAGCGGCTTGGGAATGACATCGGGGTTGCTGATGGAAATGTTCAACTGCGCAGGAACGTCCATCTCCGTGCCGCCCGGTTGATCGCCGGAATACACGACCGTCACTTCGAGCGGCGCGGTGGAGAGCGCCTCGCGCGGCGGACGCAGCACGGCCACGCCTGCGAAACTGGAAGCCGGATAGCTGGCGCAGAGCGCCAGTACACTTACCCCCAGAGATAACCCGCGAAAGTGTGAGTCATTGCCGCGATTGGCGGAAATGCGGTCTTTCTTTACTCGATACATCAATCGATTCCACACAGGGACTCCTATTGATCTACGAATTCAGGTCGCAGCGAAACGATAAACTCAAAGCGGAGAATTGGGGTAAAAAAAGTTCTGGCTGGCGCGAGTCATGATGCAAGCGTGACTGAGTGTCGGTGATAAGTTTTATCTGGTCGCCAGCTCTTGGGCGGTCGCCGATCTTGACCAATTTCTCCCCGCCATATTCATCAATCGCGTGCCCAGATACGTTCCTCGCAACGTGTGTTTCGTGAGCGTGCAGGAAAGAAGCCGTATTCGACCGATGGCCGTTGCAATTCTGCAACGCATGAATCGAGAGTTGCCCATTAAATATCGTCATGACAGGGCGCGTCTGCATGCGGCGTGTGAAATGTAAAGAGCGCTTCTCGCAGATTTGACGTTCGCGTCGATAAGTCCATAGGCATGCTTAGTTTGTGCGGCCGTGCAGATCACGATATGACCTGGCTGCCAGAGAAAAAGCATTCGCGCCCCCAGGCTTATCCACAGAAAACGTTCATAACGTTGTGGACAAGTCCTGGCTAACCGTGCTAACTGTTTGATCGCACGGGAAATTGTTTGCGGGTGCAACGAACGCGCGCGCCGTGCGCGACAGCGGCAAACGGCCAGCGCCAAACAGCTCGACCCCGCCGCTCACTCCACCGGCGACGCCAGCAACGACACCGGCACGCCATGACAATCCACCTTGGCCAGAATCGCCGCGCCGAGCCCGGCACTTGCTTTCGTGTGGGTGTCGAACGAACTGGGGTCTCTGTCGACCCGCAGGATGTTGAGCGGCCACGACGGCCGGAACAGTCGCTCGTGCGCGAAAGCGCCGACCCACAGCGGCGTGGCGGAGCTGCCGTTTTCCACTGCATAACCGCTCGGCCAGAAGCGCAGCACGTCGCGCTCGCCGCGCGTGTCGCCGGGACGCATGAGGACCAGCGACGAAGGCACGCCGTTGTTCAGCTTCGGCAGCACCGGCAGCGACACCGCCGCGACATCGGGCGATGCGAGCGAGAGCAGGCTGTGCGCGGACACGTCGGTGCCCTCGATCCATCCCTGGGCGCGCAGCTGTCCGCGGATCGAATCGAGGTTCGACACCCATTGCAGCGTGAGCGGCTCCTTGCGGTCGCCGCCCATGTCCGAGCGGTAGCACGGCAGCTGTTTCCACACGGAGAGAGTCCATTCCGATTGCGTGACCAGCACCGGCGGCGGGTGTTGCACGCTGCCCGACGGCGGCCCCGGCATATTGACGGCGAGCTGCGCGCCCACGCTGACCAACACGACCACCAGCACGACCAGGGGCATGAACTCGCGTTGCGGCGGCGCTTGCGGATGCCGCCACATCGCCGTCAGCGCGACGATCGCGACCCACACATACGCGAGCGCGGCGCCGCCGATCGCGTCGGACAGCCAATAGAGACCGAAGTACAGACCCGCGAGCGCGACGACGATCACCACGATCGTGCTCGCGGCCGCCACGAGCACGCCTTCCACCATGCCGACCCGCCGCGCGAGCAGGAACGCGAGGAAGCCGTACACGATGACCGTCGCGGCCACGTGATTGCTCGGAAACACGTAGTGGTCAGTCATCAGTTCATTGGGCGGCGCGCGCTGCATCGCGAACTGCAGCGCGAAGATCAGCAATTGGGAAAACACCACCGCGGCGAGCCAGTAGCCGATGGTGCGCCAGCGCCGCTCCCACAGCATCCACAGCGCGACCATCACGATCAGCGCCGTCAGCGTGATGCCGCTGCCGAGCGTTGCGAGCGCCGCGAGGACGGTGTCGCCCCACGGCGTGCGCACCGATTGCAGGAAGTGATAGACGGACATATCGACGGTCGTCAGCGGATCGCCGCTGAGTACGTCGTCGAGCACGCCGAAAAAAAGCGCGCCGGACACGAGCACGATCAGCGACGTCACGAGCAGATGGGTGGCATCCGGCGTTGCGGGGTCGAGCAGCTTGCGCGCGATCCGGCCGAGCGGACCGGGGTGCCGGTATGCCCAATCGCCGAGATGGCGGCCCGCCGCGCTCGACCACGCATTGGCGTGCGAGAGCAGGAAGCGCGCGCCGCGAAAGCTCAGCCAGACGATGCACACCAGCAGCGCGAGAATCACGACGAGCCGGAACGACACCGCGCCGGCCAGCAGCACCGACGCGCCGAACACCACGCCCGGCAGGATATGGGAGGGCGCCCACAGCAGCGCGGACAGCACGTTCATCGCGTAAAAGCGCAGCGGCGGCATGCCGAGCATGCCCGCGACGACCGGCACGATGGCCCGCAAGGGACCGATGAAGCGCGCAAGCACGACGCTCTTCGAGCCATGCTTGAGGAAGAAACGGTGACCCGCGTCGAGCAGCTCGGGATGTTTGCGGAACGGCCATAGCTGGACGATCCGTTCCTTGTAGCGGCCGCCGAGCCAGAAGCTCATGCCGTCGCCAGCGATCGCGCCGACGATCGCCCACACGAAAACCCAGCCGAGGCTTAGCGAACCGGTGCCGGTCAGCGCGCCGGCGAGGAACATCGCGGTGCTGCCGGGGATGAAGGTGCCGATCACCGCGATCGCCTCGAGGAAGGCCGCGAGGAAGACGACCGTGAGCATCCACGCCGAATGGCCGGCTAGCTGATGCAGAAGGTGGCTGTAGGCATGCTCCATCGTGCGCGATCGGCCGTTCTGGCGTGTCAGCCGATCATAACCCGCAAGGGGGCGGTGTTATTCCCTTTTGGAAATTGGCGGGCGGTGAAATGTCGGCGGGACGTATTGGAGGTGCCTGATTGATGAGTCGCTTCGCGGCCGTGGGTTTGAGCGTTGTGGTTCTTGGTCGTCCGGGTGGATGTCGTGCGCGGTATGGATGGTGGCGACGGCGCGCACAGCCGCGTGGCTGCGCGCGCGTCGGCCTTGCTGGGGCCATTTGTCGCGCTGCATGCCGGTTCGGCTCGGCTTGGCGTGGGCGTGCGCAGCGTGTGCCGCGACGTTCAGATTTCGTCGGCGAATTCGTCGACGAAACGCTGCAAACGGGCATGGCGAAGCGCGGCGAGCCGCGCCCCGGTCGCGGTCTGGAAACCGGACGCCAGCTTCAGCAGCTTCGTATGGAAATGGTCGAGCGTGTAGCGCGTGTCGTCCAGCGGACGGTGCGCGGCGTGCGGATCGGCCGGGTCGTATAGCGCGCGGCCCAAACGTCCGGCCACGTAGAAACAACGTGCCACGCCCAGCATGCCGATCGCGTCGAGCCGGTCGGCATCCTGTAGCGCTTTCGCTTCGAGCGTGGCGGGCGCGACGCCGGCTGAAAAGCTGTGCGCCTCGATCGCATGCGCGGCGGCCTGGATTTGCGCGCGCGGCCAGCCGAGCGACGCCAGCACGCGCACCGCCTTTTCGGCCGACAGCCGCGACGCCTGCGCACGAAGCGGCGAGTCCTTCTCCACGGCCACGCAGTCGTGCAGCAGCGTCGCTGCGAACAGCACCTGCGCGTCGCCGCCTTCTTCGGCGTGGATGGCCGCCGCGTTTTTCCACACGCGTTGCAGATGTGAGGTGTCGTGCGAGCCGTCGCCGTTGCCGTTGCCGTCGAAGGCGTGCTCCAGCAGGGTTCGGGCCAGTTCCTGGAAGGGGGCGAAAGCGGCTGTTGTCATCGGCGCGATCCGTGTCGAAAGCGGGCGATTATCGCGCATCATGCGACTCGCGCCGCGCTCCGGATCATTCGCAATTGACTCGCACCTGATTCGCACTTGAACGAAGCTCGCGGCGCGACGTCATACGTTTTGCGCGGTCCGCGTTGCGGGCGTCGCGCCCAAGGTAATTCAACGATGTGGTGGAGTGCATGATGAAGATTGTAAGGGGCAGTATCGTAATGTCGATGTCGGCGCTCGTGGCGGCGCTGATGCTCGGCGCGGCGGGGGCGGCTGATGCGCAGCAGCTCAACGATGCAGGCGGCGGCATGAGCGGCGCACAGCCGGGCGGCTCGACCAGCGCGGGCGCTATGGCGGGAGCGGGTGCGGGTGCGGGGCTGGGTATGGGCGCGGGGTCAGGCGCGGGTACAACGCCGGGCATGGGAACGTCGGCGGGCGCCATGGGCGGTACCAGCGCGGGCCAGCCGCTCAACAATATGCGGGCGAACGGCACGGCCCTGTATATGAATCCCGATCCCCGCGCGCCGAACGTGTCCGGCAGGGCGGCGCCGCTTCGATAGCGGATTCGCCACGCTCGCATCGAGCACGCCGATCGCGGCGTATAAAATGCATGCCCCGGCAACCGGGTCGGGTTCGACAACAAGGAGAGGGGCATGGCATACGGCGAGCACAAATACAAAGTATCGGTGCAGTGGACGGGCAATCGCGGCAGCGGCACCTCGGGATACCGTGACTACGGCCGCGATCATGTGATCACGGCGGGCAGCAAGCCGGCCATTCCGGGTTCGTCGGACGCGGCTTTTCTCGGTGACGCCAGCCGCTGGAATCCGGAAGACCTGCTGGTCGCTTCCGCTTGCGCGTGTCACAAGCTCTGGTATCTGCATCTTTGCGCGGACGCCGGCATCGTGGTGCTCGACTATCGCGATAACGCCGAAGGCACCATGCTCGATACGCCGCAGCAAGGCCGCTTTTCACAGATCGTTCTGCGCCCGCACGTCGTCATTCGGGCGGGGGGCGATGTCGAACAGGCCGCGCATCTGCATCACGTGGCGCATGAGAAGTGCTATATCGCGAGTTCGGTCAACTTTCCGATTCTCTGCGAACCGGTGATCGAAACGGATGCTGGTTGACGAGCGCGTGGCGCTTACTGTTTGCCGCCAAGCAAAACAGCGCCACAGTGGTTAGAAGCCACGATGTTTCGTTAACCGAACTATTCTTGCGAGCGGTGACCCGGCGCGCCGTGGCGGCAAAAATCGCGAACAGCGTCGCCTGCTCTGCCGCACCCACTTCGGTTGCAACAGGCGGCCATGCAAGAAGCGGCCAGCCCCGTCTCAACGATTGCCGTCGAGCAGATCGCCGAGCAATTCATCGAATGCCGCTTGTGCGTCTTCCAGTTCCTGCAATGCGGCGTCGAACGTCTGCAACGCGAACTGCGAAGGCTTGCCTTCGCCGGCGGGCGGGAATTGCGATTGCAGCGACGCAAAGGCCGACTGCACCCGCTTGGTCGCGGTCAATACGCGCTCCATCGCGGCGGTTTCTTCGGCTCGCGCCTTTTCGTGGTCCATGAAAACTCCGTGTTCGTCAGGTGGGCTCGCGCCGTGTCAAAGGGGTGACTATGCCACGTTCGCGCTCACGACAGCGGCAAGCCGCCGTTGGCCTTCACTTCGCGCAGCGACAACGCCGACTCCACCGACGTCACGCCCGGCAGACTGCGCATTTCGTCACGCATGAACGTGCCGTAGTCGTCGAGATCGCGGGCCACCACCTGCAGGATGTAATCGGCGCTGCCCGACACGTTGTGGCACGCGAGAATGCGCGGAATCGCGTGCACTTCGCGCTCGAAGCGGGTGGCCACCGCGCGGTCGTGCACCGCAAAGCGCACATAGACGAACGCGACCACGCCGAAGCCGAGCGCGGAGCGCGAGAGCACCGCGCGGTACTGGTCGATGTAGCCGTCGCTTTCGAGGCGCTTGAGGCGGCGCGCGCAAGGCGTCTCGCTGAGGCCGACCGTTTCGGCCAGCCGCGCATTCGACATGCGGCCATCGTTCTGCAGCGCGGCGAGGATCGCGCGGTCGGTTCTATCGAGGTCGGGTGTCATGGCTTCGGAGTGGTCGCCGCGGCTTGGCGGAAGTCATCGTGATAATGCGAGATTTTAGCGCATTCCTCCAAATTAGAGAGGGAAGGAACTGATATTCGCCAGAAAACCCTCCGTTACCGAGGGCAAGATAGAGCCTCGAAAACAGGAGGCTTCGATGATTTCCGCACACCTGCTGGCCGTTTATATCGCTGCATTGCTGGTGATTTATGCGGTGCCGGGCCCGGACATGGCGCTGGTGCTGCAAACGAGTATCGGACGCGGCGTACGCAGCGGCTTTGCGGCCGCCGGCGGCCTGGGTTTGGCGCGCGCCACGCATGTGACGCTCTCCGCATGCGGCGTGGCGGCGCTGTTGCGCAATGCGCCCTGGCTGTACGACGTCGTGCGCTATGGCGGCGCGGTGTATCTCGCGTGGGTGGGGATTCAGATTTTCCGCTCGCCGGTGTTTACGCTGCCCGAGGGCGGCGCCGTGGCGCTCACTTCGAATGCTGGTTCGCGTCCGCTGCGGACCGCTTTTGTCAAAGGCTTGCTGACGAATCTGCTGAACCCGAAGGCGCTGCTGTTCTGCTCGGTGCTGTTGCCGCAATTCGTGCGGCCGGAAGCCGGGCCGGTTGCGTTGCAGATGGTCGAGCTCGGTCTGGTGCTGCTTGCGATCGGCGCATGCTTCGATGCGATGTATGCGATCGGCGCCGCGCGGATTGCCGGTTGGATGCGCGCCCATCCACTTGCGCAGACTTTGCAGCGCTGGACGTTCTCGGCCGCGCTGATCGGCTTCGCGCTGCGGCTCTCGCTCGACTGACGCCGGGCCGCACGCTCACTTTTTCAGCTTGTGCTCGCGGCGCGGACGGTCTTCGACGATCTTCCGGCGATGCTTGTCCTTCATCTTCTTCCAGTTTTTGCATTCGTCGCGCGTGCGCATGCAGCCGATGCAGAAACCGGTTTCGCTATCGAACTTGCAGATGTCGATGCAGGGTGACGCGATGCTCATGACCGTTAGCCATCGGGGAACGAGTTCCGCCAACTATCGCATGCGAGATGCCCGCTGGGCCAAGTGGTTGTGTTAATAAAGCCGATAGAGAGAGCCGCGCGCAGTTCGCGGCAACACAACCACCTGCTGCCATCCGCGATGAAAACTTTCCTGCTGTATGTCGTGACCGCCGTTGCTGAAATTGTCGGCTGCTATTTGCCCTGGCGCTGGCTGAAGGAGGGCGGTTCCGTGTGGCTGCTGCTACCTGGCGCGCTGAGCCTCGCGTTGTTCGCGTGGCTGCTGACGCTACACGGCACCGCCGCAGGCCGAGTGTATGCGGCTTACGGAGGCGTGTACGTGGCGGTGGCGATTGCCTGGCTATGGGCCGTCGACGAGGTGCGGCCCACCTCGTGGGACGCGGCCGGCGTGGCCTTGACGCTGGCCGGCATGGCGGTGATCGCGTTCCAGCCGCGCGTCTAGGCCCGCGCAGACGTCTTCACTTGATGCCGCCCAGATAGTCGAGCTTGCCGAGTTCGACGCCGTTGTGACGCAAAATGTCGTAGGCAGTCGTGACGTGAAAATAAAAATTCGGCAGCACGAAACCCAGCAGATACGACAGCCCCGTGAACTCGATCGGGCCGGTGCGCATTTTCAGCGTGATCGCGCGCTCTTCCGAGCCGTCGATCTGCGCCGCATTGAATTCCTTCAGATAATCAATCGTCTTTTGAAGGCGGGCCTGCAGTTCGTCGAAGGTCTGTTCGACATCTTCGTATTTCGGCGCTTCGACGCCGGCCAGACGTGCGGCGCAACCCTTCGCGGTGTCGCTCGCGATATAGACCTGGCGCACCAGCGGCAGCATGTCCGGCGCGAGCCGGGCGTTCGTGAGCACCGAGGGTTCGATCTGCTTCGCGGCGGCATGCGCTTCGGCTTTGCCCAGGATGGCTTGCAGGTTCGTCAACCCGCGAATCAGCACGGGCAGTGAGGCTTGATACATCGAAATTGACATGGGGTTCCTCTGATTCTGAATCGTGCGCGCGGGGGCGCGCGAGGCGATGTAACGGCTGGATTGCCGCTGCAGCATCATAGCGGAGCGACGCACGGCGCGCATCGATGCGGCGCGGCGTTAGCCATTCGGATATCTGCCGCGCGCGCCGGAACTGTGGTCGAATGCCCTGGTCGGACGGTTTGACGAAGTTCTTGGAACAGCACCCTGCCGCCGTCGTTCGGGCAAACGTTCGTGCAGACGGTTGTGCAGGCGCGTGGTGTGCTCGGGCTGCAACTTGCGGCCTGGACCGTCACGCTAACAGGAGAGTCGAAACCATGGTCAACAAGCACCCGTTGCCGGGAAGCGAGCGAACCGTAGAACAAGGTTCAAAGGTGGTTGGGCAGTGCGATCCGGCGCAGCGCATCGAGGTGTTCGTGATGCTGCGCCGTCAGCAGCAGGCGCAATTCGATGCGCTGATTAGCCGGATCGAAGCCGGCGACCCGAGCGTGAAGCCGCTGTCGCGCGAGGCGCTCGCGAAAGATTACGGCGCCGCGCCGGACGACGTCACGAAGGTCAAGGCGTTCGCCGCCGCGCACGGACTGACGGTGGTCCATGAGGACCTGGCGGCGCGCTCGGTCCTGCTCAGCGGCACGATCGCGCAATTCCAGAGCGCGTTCGAGGTCAAGCTGGAGCAATTCCAGCATCACACGGCGGGGCAGTTTCGCGGGCGCACGGGCACGATCAGCGTGCCGGACGACCTGCACGGCGTGGTGGAAGCGGTGCTCGGGCTCGACAACCGGCCCCAGGCGCGGCCGCACTTCCGTATCCGGCCGCCGTTCGTGCCGGCCAGAGCGCAGCAGGCGTCGTTCACGCCGCCGCAACTCGCGGCGCTCTACAAGTTTCCGCAGGGCGACGGCGGCGGCCAGTGCGTCGGCATCATCGAACTCGGCGGCGGCTATAACACGGCCGATCTGAAGTCCTATTTCGCGAGCCTCGGCGTCCCTTCGCCCACGGTGAAGTCGATCGGCGTCGATCAAGGCGGCAATCATCCGAGCGGCGATCCGAACGGGCCGGACGGCGAGGTCACGCTCGACATCGAAATCGTCGGCGCGATCGTGCCTGGCTCGACCATCGCCGTGTACTTCACGCAGAACAGCGACGCCGGTTTCATCGACGCGGTGAGCCGCGCGGTGCACGACACGATCAACAAGCCTTCGGTGATTTCGATCAGTTGGGGCGCGCCGGAGTCGAGTTGGACCAGCCAGTCGCAGAAGGCGTTCAACAGTGTGTTGCAGAGCGCGGCGGCGCTCGGCGTAACGGTCTGCGCGGCGTCGGGCGACAGCGGTTCGAGCGACGGCGCAAGCGGCGGCGATCAGGTCGATTTCCCGGCGTCGAGTCCCTATGTGCTGGCGTGCGGCGGCACGAGCCTGACCGCGTCGGGCACGTCGATTTCGCACGAGGTGGTATGGAACGACGGCGAGCAGGGTGGCGCGAGCGGCGGCGGCGTGAGCCAGGCGTTCGCGGTGCCGGCATGGCAAAAGGGCTTGTCGGCGACCTCGTCGGGCGGCGGCAAGAAGGCGCTCGGCGGGCGCGGCGTGCCGGACGTGGCGGGCGACGCGTCGCCTGTCACCGGCTACAGCGTGCTGATCGACGGCACGCAGACGGTGGTCGGCGGCACCAGCGCGGTCGCGCCGCTGTGGGCGGCGCTGATCGCGCGGATCAACGCGGCGAAGGGGCAGCCCGCCGGCTTCGTCAACCCGAAGCTGTACAACACGCCTGGCGCGTGCAACGACATCACGCAAGGCAACAACGGCAGTTTCGCGGCCGCCGCGGGCTGGGATGCCTGCACGGGGCTCGGCAGTCCCAATGGTCAGAAGGTGGCGGCCGCACTATAGTCTGCAACACGCCCCTTCGGGCGTTCCCAGGAGGGCGCCCCGAAAGGCGTCCCTCAGGGGACGCATCGAAGGAAATCCCCTCGGGGGGCGGCCCACAAGACGTGAACGAACCCATGGAGCGATCATGACAAACACACAGTCAGCTTCCGTTAGTCCGCAGTCGCCGCACAATTCTCATACTTCGGCCGGCTCGGCTACTTCGGCTACTTCCAGGGCCGCGCACAAAGCCGGCGATCAACCGTTCTTCGATCCGGTCGCATACGGCAACGGACCGGACGACTCCGTCACCGAAGTCGACGAGACTGCCGCGGTCACGCATCATGCGGTCACCATCGGCGGGCGCAAGATCAACTACACGGCGACGGCGGGTCATCTGGTCATCGTCGACCCGAGCAGTTCGCAGCCCGAAGCCCGGATGTTCTACGTCGCGTTCACGCAGGACAGCCAGAAGGAGGAAACCCGCCCGGTGACGTTCTTCTATAACGGCGGACCGGGGTCGTCGTCCGTGTTCGTGCTGCTGGGCTCGTTCGCGCCGCGCCGCATCAAGACGTCGATGCCGGGCTTCACGCCGCCCGCGCCGTATTCGATGGAAGACAACCCGGACAGCCTGCTGGATCGCAGCGACCTGGTGTTCATCAATCCGGTCGGCACTGGCTACTCCGCGGCGGTCGCGCCGAAGAAGAACCGCGACTTCTGGGGCGTCGACCAGGATGCCGACTCGATCAAGCAATTCATCAAGCGGTTCCTGACCAAGAACAATCGCTGGAATTCACCGAAGTATCTGTTCGGCGAATCGTACGGCACGGCGCGCAGTTGCGTGCTGGCGTATCGCTTGCACGAAGATGGTGTCGATCTGAACGGCATCACGCTGCAATCGTCTATTCTCGATTACACGCAATCCGGCAACCCGGTCGGCACGCTGCCCACGGCGGCCGCGGACGCCTGGTACCACAAGAAACTCGGCATCGCGCCGCGGCCGACCGATCTCGGCGCGTTCGCCGAGGAAGTCGCACAATTCGCGCGCACCGACTATCTGGCGGCGCTGCGCAAGTTTCCGACCACCGATTCGGCGACCGTCGAAAAACTGAGCGAGTACACCGGCATCGACAAAACGAGCCTGCTCGCGTGGAGCCTGGATATCGCGGCCTACGACAGCCGCGGCAATTCGCTGTTTTTGACCACGCTGCTGAAGTCGCAGGGCCTTGCGCTCGGCGAGTATGACGGCCGGGTGACGGCGATCGACACGGGCATTGCCGGCAAGATCGACCCGAACTCCGGCGGCAACGACCCGACCATGACGGCGGTGACGGGCGTCTACACGACGATGTGGAACGTGTACCTGAACGAGCAGTTGAAATACACATCGAATTCGTCATTCACCGATCTGAACGATCAGGCGTTCAAGTACTGGGATTTCGGTCACATCGACCCGACCGGCGCGCAGAAAGGGCTCGACTCGAAGGGCAACATCATTTTGTACACCGCCGGCGATCTTGCCGCCGTGATGGCGCTCAATCCCGATCTGAAGGTGTTGTCGGCGAACGGGTTCTTCGACTACGTGACGCCGTTCTATCAGACCGTGCTCGATCTGCAGCAGATGCCGCTGCTCAGTCAGCAGGTCCGGCAGAATCTGTCCGCGCGTTTTTATCCGTCGGGGCACATGATCTATCTCGACGGCGGCTCACGCACGGCGCTGAAGGCGGACCTCGCGCAGATGTACGACTCGACGGTGTCCAACGCGCAGGCTCTCGGCCGGATTCGCGCTTTGCAGGCGCGGGTGGTGAAGTAGCGGCGGGGCGCTTGCGGTGCGACGCGGCGGGCGGCGCGTGAGCCATCGCGTCGCCCGCGCGGCGATGTCGAACGTTCGCCGTCCTATTGCCCATTCGATATCGCCCTGCGCAAACGGCCGGGCAACCGCCCGCGTCATACGCGCGAGTGCCGCTTTTGTACGTCAGGATATTGGATGTGTTTTAATTGCCTTGCGAATTGAACTATTGCGTGCCACAAGCGGCGCGCCGACGAATGAACGCAGGCATTGCAGACACGAGTCGTACCGACCTTTCCGGCGACCTAACCCGACGTATCCATGCGGTGATTCCACCCACGCTCGCGCGTGCCGGGTGCGGCGCGCCGCGTGCGGTGCTGATGGGCCTCACTGCGATCCTTGCGTTGCGCATCGGCGTCGTGCACGCGCAGGTCAGCGGCATGCTCGACGATCGCGTCACGCAGCAATCGGTGGGTGAAACGATTTGCCGTCCCGGCTATGCGGACGCGGTCGCGCCGCCTTTCGACGAACTGATGGCGCACAAGGATCACATGCTGGCCGCGCGCGGCATCGATGCCGAGGACGGCTTCGCCTTCGCGCTCGACCGGCGCGTGCCGATCGTGCTCGGCGGTTCGCCGGACGCGCCCGCCAACCTCGACCTCCTGCCATGGGCGGGTCAGCAGGGCGAGCGCCGCAAGGCGCGTGCGGCGGTCATGCTCAAGCACTGCGTCTGCGAGGGCAAACTGAGTCTCGCGCAGGCGCAAGCGGCGATCGTCGGCAACTGGTCGATGGTTTATTCGGGCTTCGGCCAGACGTCCTGCGATGTGAGCCGCCTCGACGTCGCCACTGGCGGCGACAACCAGATCGAAAGCGACGGCGATAAAGGCGACGGCGGCGATAGCGGCGCAGGCAGCGTCCACGGCACCGAGCGCGCCGGTGCGCCCTCAGGTCGCACTTCGCGTCACACATCTGCGCCGTCCTGATCGTTCATTCGCGCATATTCAGGCGGGCGGCCTAGTTGTCCGCGGCCTGCCGCCCTTCATTTTTTCGGAGAATCACCATGACCCATTCACGTGTTGCCACAGTGGCCCTCACTATCGGCAGCCTGTTCAGCAGTGCCGCCGCGCTTGCCGCCGACCCCGTACCTTGCGGCAAAGCCGACGCGTTGCAGATTCGCGGCGATGTGGCCGCCGCAATCAGCTTCGATGTGTACCGGCAACTGCGGCCGTTGAGCGCGCAACGTATTGCGTTGTTCCAGTCGGCCGGCGAGGTCAAACATTTACCGGACGGGCTGGCGGTCTGTCAGATCGCCGACGACGGCGTCGACGATCCGTCCGCGGTGCTGGTTCAGTTGCCGCAGGGCAAGAACGCGTGGTGGGTGAGCGCGGCCAACGTACAAGCGGCGGACCAGACGACGGACTGATCCCGTCGATCACCCCGGCTTTTGCACAAGCGCCCCGGGCAAGATGCCGTGACGATGCGGGCCGCGGCCCGTTTTTTGCGGGCGCCGTTGCGGTGCCCGTCTGCCGCAGACGCGTTGCCGGCGTTTGCGCCGCATTAAATGAACAGGTGTTTTGCTGTCGGCAATACCGCTTATTCGGGTACAGTGCATTAACGGCGATTTCCCGGTCTGTTTTTACGCTACCAGTGTTGCAGCGCTATTACCGAACGCGGCTATTGCTGACTATCTGAACACAGGACGAATTCGCAGAGGAGCTTCAGATGATTCCCTTCTATCTGTCATTGATCGCTTTGGGCGCTGCCGGTGTTGCAGTGATCCGCGAACTCGCCGCGAGGCAAATGAAACAACGTACCGCGCTACGCCCGGTGCGCATCCAGACCGCGGATCGACGCACGAGCCACAACGCGCGTCGAGGGTAGGCCGTATGAACCTCATCGTGCGCAACATCGCGGAGTCGTGCAGCGAGCAGCAAGTGCGAGACTTCCTCATGCATGAACTCGGGCACTACGCGAAAAACGTCGAGGTAATCGACGCAGGCAAACCCGGCGCGTACGCCACGGTCGAACTGGACGCGGACGTCCCCTATGTCGGCGACGTGATCGCGCGGCAGATTCACGGCAAGCAACTGGGCGGCCAGACGCTCGAAGCGAGCGCCGATCTGTTCACCGACGAACCACCCGCACAGTAAGCGGCTGCCCGAAATCCCGCGAATGCGGCGCGCGGCGTGAACGCGCTTCGACTAGCGGATTCGCGCCGCGCACGCTCGTCCGGTATGCATCGTTGGCGCTTCTGCGGCTTCGCTTTCCGTTTATTCTTCGCTCGCCTGCGCCGGCCAGTCAAATGGTGTGTACGGCAACGCCCGCTTGTGACGCGTCACACTGTAGAAACGCATGATGGTCTCGCGCGCGGCGTCGCTGACTGGTTTGCGTTCCAGGAAGTCGTCGATCACGTCGTACGGGATGCCGTAGGCGTCTTCATCAGGACGCAGCGGACGCAGCATTTCGAGGTCGGCGGTCGGCACCTTGTGCGCCAGCGCCTCGGGTGCGCCCAGCGCCTTCGCCACCGCGCGCACGCGGCGCTTGTTCAGGCCGGCGAGCGGCAGCACGTCGGCGCCGCCGTCGCCGAACTTGGTGAAGAAGCCCATCACCGACTCGGCCGCGTGGTCCGTGCCGATCACCACGCCGGTCCGCGCGCCGGCCACCGCATATTGCGCGATCATTCGCTGCCGCGCCTTGATATTGCCGTGCACGAAATCCTGTTGCGCTTCGTCCTTGAATAACACGCCGCTGTTATCCAGCGCGGCGAGCATCGCATCGGCGGCGGGTTTGATGTCGATGGCGAGATTTTCGTCCGCGCGAATAAAGCTTAACGCCTGCTGCGCATCGGCTTCGTCTTTCTGTTTTCCGTAAGGCAAACGTATTGCGACAAAATGCGCGTCGTAATTGTCAGCGCGTAATTTTTCGACGGCGAGTTGCGCAAGGCGCCCGGCGGTCGTCGAATCGACACCGCCGCTTATGCCAAGTACATAAGTTTTCAGGCCGCTCTCGCGCAGATAGTTCGCCAGAAACTCGACCCGGCGCACGATTTCCCGTTCGGCATCGAACTCGGCGGCGACGTGCATTTCAGCGGCGATGCTTGCCTGGCGGGCGATGGGGTCATGTTGCGTCATGATTTCTTTCTGCTCCTCGCGCGCTTACGCATTGTCAGCAATGAATGCTCGCGCGCCGATAAGATAAATAGCGAACCCGCGAGCGGGTGGGGGCGACGCAGTTTAGCCAGTATCCAAAGGTGCATCGGTCTCGGGGATTTATCATCGGAATGAACTTTAACGCTTGTAATACATTTTTTTAAAACTGTCTCGCGGATCATCAAATAATCCAGGTTTTTATGGCGGGATTCACAGATCGTCCGCAACTTGATCGACAGAATGCAAACTGCTTAGTAACATCCTCGTTCCGAGCGCCGAGTGACCCGGCGAGCAGTCAATAATAATCAGGTTTGCTCTAATACGCGAACGCGATGAACTACCCAAATCGGCCTGGCCAGCCTGTATTGGACCGCCTGACTTTCGCTTCGGTAGTTCATCCGTGCGACGAAGCGGGCTTGTGGCAATCGTGCTGCGAGTCGCGTGCGTCGCGGTTCACTCGCGTTGCTTGCGTTGCTTGCGTTGCTCGTGTTGCCCGCATCCGGGTCGCGCATGCCGTGCATGTTTTCCGTTTTCCTGCGCGCGCACTGGCCGCAGCTCTCTGCGCGATCTCGTGCGCCGCTGCGCTGGCCGCGCCGGCTCGCGGACCCGCGTTGCCGATGGCCGAGCAGGGCGCGGCGGGCCGGCCGGAGGTCGCCGTCAACGCGTCCGCGGTCGCCGCGCCCGATGCAGCCGGCGTCGTCGATCCACGCCGCGCGTTTCTGCTGCGCGATGTGTTCGCGCGAACCGTGACGCGGCAGTTGAAAGTGCCGGCGGCCGAACAGCGCGCTTACGCCGATCGTCTGGAAGCGGCGCTCAATGCGAATACGCTCGGCAACCTGTCGGGCGAGTACGTCGCGCTGGTGGATCGCAACACGAATGTGCAGGCGCTCTTCCTTTTATTTCGCGCCGCTCCGGCCGACAGCTGGCAGATGATTGGCGCGTCGCCGGTGTCGACCGGCCGGCCCGGCGAATACGACCATTTCATCACGCCGCTCGGCGTGTTCGAGCATACGCCCGGCAACATGGATTTCCGTTCCGAGGGCACGGAGAACGAGAACCACATTCGCGGCTACGGTAAGCGCGACATGCGGATCTTCGACCTAGGCTGGGCGCAGGGCGAACGCGGCTGGGGCAAGGGTGGCATGTCGCAGATGCGCTTCCAGATGCATGCGACCGACCCCGACCGGCTCGAACCGCTTCTCGGCATTCGCCACTCGAAGGGCTGTGTGCGGATTCCCGCATCGCTCAATGAGTTTCTCGACCACTACGGCATTCTCGATGCCGAATATGCGGCGCTGATCGACTCGGGGAAATCGCTGTGGGTGTTGAAAAGCGATCGGCAGATCATGCCGTGGGCGGGGCGTTACATCGTCGTGGTGGATTCACAGCGCAAGGGCAGGCCGGCGTGGGCGCCGGCGCCCGGCAGCAAGGCACGCGCGAAAGTGCCGGCCGGCGCGGATACCGCCGATTGATTGACGGCTGCCTGGCGCTTGACGAGCGGCTTGACGAGTGCCCGTATGAGCGCTTTTGCGAGCGGCTTCGCGAGCGTCTACATGAGCGTCTTCACGAGCGAGCCAGCAGCACCCCTGCCAGCGCGACGGCAAACCCCGCGATCTGCACCGGCAGCAACGTTTCGCCGAAGCCGACATAGCCTTCGAGCGCGGCGAGCGGCGGTGCGAGGAACATCAGCGCGGTGGCGCGCGCCGCGTCGCCGCGCCTGACCATCCACACCAACAAGGTGACGCTGATGCCCGAGAGCATCACGATGCCCCACGCGAGGGATGCCCACAAGGTGGCCGATGCAATCCAGCGATGCTCGCCGAGCGCGAGCACAAGCACGGCCGCGACGAGCGCGGCGCCGACATTTTGCACGGCGCTCGCGCTGCGGATATCGGCCTTCGCGAGCGAGGTCTTCTGAAACAGCGTGCCCGCCGTGATCGATGCGACCGCGACGATCGAGATGAACACGACCAGCCACGCGGGCGCGCTGCCATGCGAGGCCGGCGGCGCGGCCGCGGCGAGCTTCGGTTCGAGCACCAGCACGACGCCCGCGAGGCCCAGCGCCATGCCGGTCCAGCCGCGCCGCGACAGGCGCTCGCCGAACAGCGGCGCCGCGACGGCGGCCGTCGCGAGTGGCTGCAGCGCGCCGAGCAAGGCCATCACGCCGGCGCTCATGCCTTGGGCGACGGCCCAGTAGCCAGCGCCGAGATAGACGCCTTGCAACAGCGCGCCCGCCGCCAGGTGCTTGCCGAAGTCGCGGCCGGTCGGCCATGCCGCGCGTGCGACTATCGCGGCGAGCGCGAAAATCAGCGCGGTCCCGCCAAAGCGCGCGAGCAGGAAGAGATTGGGATCGGCGTAGGGCGTGATCGCGCGGGCAACGACGAAACCGGTCGACCACAGCACGACGAAGACAGCGGCAATGAGAGAGGCGAACATCGGAGCGGATGGGGTGAAAAGCCGCCATCTTGCCGGGATGCGCGTGGCGTGTCTTGTTTGAAGCTGCAGTTCGTCGAGAGGGAGCGGGCGGCGCTGAGGGCGAGTGGCGCGGCGCGCGTGCCGGGTGGTTTTGCCGGTGGCGGCCACCCATCACCAGATCAGCAACATCGTCCCCGCGCCCAGCAGCCCCCCACACAACGCACACGCCCACAACAAGATCCGCGTGCGCCGGTACTCGCGGCCGATGTCCGCGATCAACTGCGCGTTCTGCTGCGGCGTACGCGCGCGCTCGTGTTCATGCTGCAAATAGCGAACCGCCAGTTGCGGCACGCGCGGCAGCATATGCGCCAGATGCGGCAGCTCTCGCGAGATACGCTTGATCCAGCCGCGATGATCGACGTCGCGCCGCGCAATGTCCGCGAGCACGCCGCGCGCGATATTCCACGTATCGACGCCCGGATGCAGCGCACGCGCGAGCATCTCCGCCTGCTGGAACGAGCGCTGCGCGGCGGCGAGGCGGGCGGGCACCGCGCCGTCGAACGGATGCACGGCGTGCAGCAGATGATGAAACAGTGAACCCGCCGAGCGATCCTCCGGCACAGCCGCGAAATGCGCTTCGGCGCGCGTGCGCAACTCGGCTTCGAGCATCTCCGCGCGGATGTCGGCGGGCACGTGTCCGGCATCGCGATGCATCTCGGCGAGGCGCCCGTAGTCCTGCTCGAACAGCGCGGTCGCGCCGTGCACGAAGAATTCGCGCTCGCCGGTCGACAGCGTCGACATGATCGAAAATTCGGCCAGCACGAGGCGCCCGAGCGTGTCCTGCTCGATGCTCACGCGCACGCGGCGCGCGTCGAGCGTGGCGTGAAAGAAGCCGTGCTCGAACGCCTGCTCGGACACGACTTCGACAATATGCGCGGCGAGCGGCGCGAGCTTGACATGGTGCGCGTGCAGTCCGCCCAGGTCATTCGCGGGCAAGGTGTTGACGCGCTGCATCGTCAGCGTGTGGTTGGTGCACAGATCCCAGATCACGTCCGGCACGACGAGGCGCGCGTCGCCGTCGAAGTGATGGCCGGTCTGGCTCAGGTTGGCGGCTTCGGCGCGCAGGTCGAAGCGGCGCAGGATGTCGTCGGTGAAGGTCTGCGCGAGCGCGCGCAGTTGCAGGCGGCGCGCGGTGCCCGATAGCTTTTCCAGCCAGCGCGCGACCCAGCGCAACAGCGCGAGTTCGTCGCCGATCTGTTGCAACTGGTCCGCGCGCACCAGTTTGATCGCCACTTCGCGATGCCCTTTGACCGGCGTCAGCAGCCGCGCGAAATGCGTCTGTTCGGCAAAGCCGCCGCGCACCGGCACCAGGTCGACCGCGCTGAACAGCGTGTCGAGCGGCCGGCCGAACGCGCGCGCCAGCGCCTCTTCGGACTCGCGGGGCGGCAGCGGCTCTTCCATATGGTCGACCGCGTCGATCGCGTCGTGCAAGGTGGCGCTCGCGAGTTCAGGGCGTTGCGCGAGCGTCTGCGCGAAGCGGCTGGCAAGCGGCCCCAGCGCCGGCAACAGGCTGTGCAGATTCTGGCCGCTGCGCCCCGATGCATGCACGCGGCCGACCAGCTCGATCATCCAGTGGAGTTTGTGCCCGGTCGGCGCGGCAAGCCAGATCAGGCGCGCGCCGTAACGCAGCGCGTGGAACAGCAGCAGGAGACGGCGAAGCAGTGGCGGCATCGGGTGTTCGGTTGACGGACCAGCAGGATCGACAGGCACCGACGGGACGTCGGCGCGCGGCCAAGGGCTTAGGTTAGCAGGTAACCAGCAGATGAGCGCGCCGGCAGGAGCGTCGCCGCACCACGCGTAATACAATACCCCGGCCTTCTCCAACCGCGGCGAAACCTAAGCGTGCCGGCTTCCGGCCTTCATCAGATGCTCGCAGAACAACGTCACCAATACATCCTGGCGCAAGTCGCAAAAACGGGCGCGCTCTCGGTCGCCGAACTGGTGCGCGAACTGAACGTGTCGCGCGAGACCATCCGCCGCGATCTGAACGCGCTGGCCGGGCGTGGACTGCTGGTCACGACTCACGGCGGCGCGCTGTCGAGCGACCGGCGCGAGCCGGACCTCGATACGCGCGAAGCGGCGAACGCCGGCGCGAAGCGCGCGATCGGCGAGCGCGCGGCCGAGTTCGTGCCGGACGGCGCGTCGCTCATCATCGATTCGGGCAGCACGACGCAGGCAGTGGCGCGGGCGCTCCTCGACCGGCATCGTCTGGTGGTCCATACGAACGACTGGCGCATCGCGCTGCTGCTCGGCCGGCGCAACGACAACCGCGTGACGCTGCTCGGCGGCGAGCTGTCGGATATCGAAGACGCCACCTTCGGGCTCGACACGGTCCAGCAGCTCACGCAATACCACGCGGACTTCGCGTTCATCGGCGCCGGCGGGATCTCGCCGGACGGCTATCTGACCGACTACAGCCGTATGGCCGCCGAAGTGCGTAGCCGCATGATCGCCGCCGCCGACACGGTGGTGATCGTCGCCGACCATTCGAAGTTCGGCCGCGTGACGCCGGTGCGGATCAACGGGATCGAGTCGGCGCGTTATCTGGTGACGGAACTGGCTCCCGAGCGGGCGCTCGGCAAGGCGATTACCGCGCATGGGCCGGAAATTCTGATCGCGTAATTGCGTGACTGCCTGATCGTGGCTCGGCTGCATGGCGGGTCATGCGGAGGCGGAATTGCTCGGGCATGAGGTTGAGCGCGGGCAACGCGTTGTGCGATTCGCCCCCAGCCTCGCACGGCCTCCACGGGCCAGCCGACCCTCGGTTACCTCAGACATGTTCAGTTCCACGCAGAGCAGCGAACAAAAACGTGTTGGCCATTATTGGCGAATTGTGTAGTTTTTTGGAATTCGTGAGAATGGTCATGGCGTTGTCACGGAAACCTGTGATTCTTGCCATGCCCGTTCAGGCATGGCAAGCAGCGCGAGCGTCGTAGATGGGCTGTAAGTCTGGCTGGAGGAGAAGCAGCAAAGTTGTCGGCAATCTGCAATCCACGCCGATCCGCAGCAATCAGCGCGGAAATGCGCGCGCAGAAGGCCACGACAGCTGGCTGTGGGCAACACACAAGCGGCACGGCGCTAACGCCGTTCAATCACAACAGGTATGGGGCTATCCCGACCGTCTGGTTTTTTGCCTTTCGGAGAAAACGACATGACAAAGACGCATTCCCTTCACGCCACGGCCGGCCTCGTTCGCAAACTGCTGCCGGCGCTGGTCGCCGCGGCGGCATTCGGCGGCGCGGCAATGCAGGCTCACGCAGCCGACGCCGTGGTGCTGTACACCGCCGACGGCCTGGAAAATCTCTACAAGGACGTGCTGCCGGCATTCGAAAAGAAGGAAGGCGTGAAGGTCAACATCGTCACGGCGGGCAGCGGTGAAGTGGTGAACCGCGCGACCATCGAAAAGGATCAACCGAAGGCCGACGTGATCGTCACGCTGCCGCCGTTCATCCAGCAAGCCGATCAGGCCGGCCTGCTGCAGGCGTACCAGAGCGCCAACTACAAGAACGTGCCGGCGATCGCCAAGGCGCCGAGCGGCGCGTGGGCGACCTTCGTGAACAACTACTTCTCGTTCGCGATCAACCCGGACGTCACGAAGAACCAGCCGAAGACTTTCGCGGACCTGCTGCACCCGGACTACAGCGGCAAGGTCGCCTACTCGAACCCGGCAACCGCTGGTGACGGCATGGCGGTGATCATCCTGACCACGTCGCTGATGGGCGAGGACAAGGCGTTCGACTATCTGAAGAAGCTCGAACAGAGCGCCAAGTTCCACACCAAGGGCACGGGCTATCTCGACGTGCTGCTGTCCCGCAATGAAATCGCCGTCGCCAATGGCGACCTGCAAATGGACCTGGACGACGCGGCCAACGGCGGCCTGTCGCTCAAGCCGGTGTTTCTTGCGGCCGAGCCCGGCGGCCAGCCGACCACCTTCCAGCTGCCGTACGCGATCGGTCTGATCAAGAACGGCCCGAACCAGGCTGAAGGCAAGAAGCTGATCGACTACCTGATGTCGACGGAAGTGCAGGCCAAGGTTCCGGACATCTTCGGCATTCCGGGCCGCACCGACGTGCCGCTCGCCGGCAAGAATGGCGAGACGGTCAAGCAGGCCATCTCGGGCGTGAAGCTGATTCCGGTGGACTGGAACCACGTGATGGCGAAAAAGGCCGACTGGACCGCACGCTGGAAGAGCGAGGTGATCGGCTCGTCGGGCAAGCAGATCGAAGTGGTCAAGCCGAAGTAAACCGCGGCTCGCGGTGTAATTGACGTAACTGAGTCAGGCGGCGCCTCCGGGTATCGGCAGGCGCCGCATCAGCATTAATCTTGTTGGAGGATCCACCCGGTGAATACGGCCAGTCTCGCTAACCCCGGCGCGCTCGACGCCTCACCGGACGCGCTCGATGCCGCGCGTTCGAACGCGCCGGGCGGCGTGCAGATCGATCATCTGACGGTGCGCTTCGGCACGCGCACGGTGCTCGACGATCTGTCGCTGACCATCCAGCGCGGCGAGTTGCTCACCGTGCTCGGCCGCAGCGGTTGCGGCAAGACGACCTTGCTGCGCTTCATCGCCGGGTTCATCGAAGCGGACGGCCTGGCCGGCACGCTGATCGTGGCCGGCCACGACCTCACGCACGTGCCGCCGCATAGGCGCAATCTCGGTCTGCTGTTCCAGAGCTATGCGCTGTTCCCGCATCTGTCGGTGTTTGAAAATGTCGCGTTCGGTCTGCGCGCGCGCCGCGCGCCGTCGCGCGACATCGCACGGCGCGTCGCCGACGTGTTGAAGCTGGTGCAACTGGGCGACGCCGGCCACGTGATGCCCGCGCAGCTGTCGGGCGGCATGCAGCAGCGGGTGGCGCTGGCCCGCGCGCTCGTGATCGAGCCCGACGTGCTGCTGCTCGACGAACCGCTGTCCGCACTCGACGCCAATCTGCGCGCGTCGGTGCGTTCCGAATTGAAGGCTCTGCATGAACGTCTGCCGAATCTGACGATCGTCTGCGTGACGCACGATCAGGACGACGCGCTGGTGCTGTCCGACCGCACGCTGCTGATGCGCGACGGCCGCATCGCGCAACTCGGCACGCCGCAGCAGTTGTACGACACACCTGCCGACGGCTTCGTCGCGCGCTATCTGGGCGCGGCCAATCTGCTGCCGCCGCAGCTCGCGTTCGCCATGGACGACGTGCGCTACAACGAGCGCGAACGGGTCGCGTGTTTGCGTCCCGAGGCGCTGCGCATCGTGCCGCTCGGCGAAGGGCAGATGCATGGCGCGATCACGTCGGTCGAATGGTATGGCGCGGTGCTGTCGGTGCAGGTCACGCTCGACGCGCTGCCCAACGAGCCGGTGCTCGTCACCATGCAGCGCGGCCAAGGCATGATGCCGGTGAAGGGCGCTCGTGTTTCCCTGCGTTACGAGGCTGACGATGTCGTCCTTATCCACCCCTGATACGTCCGCCCCGGTCAGCGCGGCAGACGCCGCCGCCGAGGCGCGCCGCAGCGCCAGCGCCGCGTCGCATACGGCGGCGGTGAAGCGTCGCGAACGCGCGGCGCAATGGCATCTGCTTTTCATCGCCATGGTGGTGCTCGGGCCGCTGGTCATCTACCCGCTCGTGCGTCTGGTCATGCTGAGTCTGACCGGCTCCCATGGCCTGAGCATGCAGGCTTATTCGACCTTCTTCGGCAATCCCGAAACGCGCGGCGTGATCGGCACGACGCTGTGGATTCTGTTCGCCAGCGCGGGTCTCGCCTCGCTGCTCGGCGTGGCGCTGGCATCGATCCTGTTCTTCAAGCCGTTTCCCGGCGCGCGGATGATCACGCGCTTTCTCGAACTGTTCGTCGCGTTCCCGTCGTTTCTGGTCGCGTTCACGCTGATCTTTCTGTACGGCTCTCAAGGCTCGGTGAGCATCGGCTTGCAGCGGCTCTTCAATCTGCAGGCGCCGCCGCTGAACTTCCTGTTCGGCGTCGGCGGCGTGATTCTCGCGGAAGTGGTGTTCTACGCGCCGTTCGTCGTACGTCCGACGCTGGCCTCGTTCGCGCTGCTCGACCGGCGTCTGATCGAAGCCGCGCGCAGCCTCGGCGCGAACGGCCTGATGGTCGCGTTCAAGGTGATCCTGCCGCTAGCGTGGCCGGGCATCGCGGCGGGCACCATCCTCTGTTTCCTGCTGACGCTCAACGAGTTCGGCATTCTGCTCGTGCTCGGCAGCGCGCATCTGATCACGCTGCCGGTGGCGATCTACAGTTCCGCCACCGTCGACCTCGATCTGCCGACCGCCGCCGCCGGCGCGGTCGTGATGCTGATGATGTCTTTGTCGCTGTACGCGTTGTACCGCCGGGTCAATCGTCGCAAGGTAAAAGGAGCGGGCCATGGCCGTTGAACTCGACCCGACCGTGTTGCCGGTCATGCACAAGAAGGCGCGGCCGGTGCGCCACAGTTTGCTGGTGCGCATGCTCGGCGGGCTGTTTCTCGGCTTTGCCGGGTTGCTGTGCTTCTGGCTGTTCGTGTTGCCGGTGCTGGTCGTCGGGTTGTCGAGCGTGGCCTCGCACTGGTCCGGCACGATCCTCCCCGACGGTTTCAGCATGCGCTGGTTCGAGCGTCTCGGTTCGAGCGACTTCGACGCGCTGAGGACCAGCCTCGAAGTCGGCATGGGCGTCGCCATGCTCGGCACGATCCTCGGGCTGTGGCTCGCGCTCGCGCTCGAAGGACGCGACCGGCGTGGTCTGGGCGCGTTCGTCGACACCGTCGCGATGATGCCCAACGGCGTGCCGAGCGTGGTGCTCGGGCTCGCGGTGCTGATCGCGTATCACAAGCGGCCGGTGGATCTGTCGAGTTCGGCGGCGATCGTCGTGTTCGTGCAGCTCGCGCTGGTGTTGCCGTTCTGCTACCGGTGCGCGGCCGCCGCGTTGCGCCCGGAACTGACGGTCCTGCGCGAAGCGGCGGCCAGTCTCGGTGCGCCGCCGTCGATGGTGTTGCGCCGCGTGGTGCTGCCCCAACTGGTGCCGGCGATCCGCGCCAGTCTCGCGCTCGGTTTTGCGCTGTCGCTCGGCGAACTGGGCGCTACGCTGACCGTCTATCCGCCGGGTTTCGCGACGGTGCCGATCGTCGTCGTCGGCCAGGTGGAGCGCGGCTACTACCTGCCGGCCTCCGCGCTGTCGCTGATTCTGCTGCTGGTCTCGCTGGCCGCGCTGCTCTTGATCGCCGCGCGCGTCCCACGCCGTCGGGTCGACTGACGGCAATTCCGCAGAGTGTGTTTGCGCGCCGTGGCGGCGCGCAAACACTTTGCGATGTGGCAAAATTTGTCAAAATGACCGAATATATGCTGTCTGCTTATGTCGATCCGATCGATGTCGTGCGCAGGCATTCGCTCACGACGCTGGTGCGCGACGAGATCGAGCGGCACATCGTCGAAGGGGCGCTCGCGCCCGGCGACAAGCTCAACGAAGCCGATTGGGCCGCGCGGCTGCGGGTGTCGCGCGGGCCGGTGCGCGAGGCGTTTCGCGCGCTGGAGCAGGCCGGCCTCGTGCGTACCGAGAAGAATCGCGGCGTGTTCGTGCGGACGGTGTCGCTGGCGGAGGCGGACGAGATTTACGCGGTGCGCGCGGTGCTCGAAGAAGCGGCGTGCCGGATGCTGGCGGCGAGCATCGACGCAGCGAAGCTCGCGGTGTTGCGCGACTGGCTCGACGCGATGCGCGCCGCGGCCGACGCGCACGATCACAATGCGTACGCGCGCGCCAACGTGGCGTTTCACGACGCGCTGGTCGCCGCGTCGGGCAATCGGAAGCTGTATGAAACGTATCGACGGCTGGTGAGCGAGTTGAGCCTGTTCCGCCGTGCCGCGTTGGTGGTGCATGCTGATGCGATGGAGCGCTCGCTGGCCGAGCATCGCGCGATTCTGACGGCGCTTGCCTCGCGCGACGTCGAGCAGGCGGCGGCGCTGATGCACGCGCATGTGAACGGCGGCTTGCAGCGCGCGCATGCGGCATGCGAGACGGCGGGGCCGCTGGGCGCGGCGTCGAGGTCGCCGGCCGCGCCGGTTTCGAGCGATTGAGCGCAGAACGATCGACTGCGAAGGATTAACGACAGCACGCGTGCCACGCACGCATGGAAGGCAATGATGGCAAACTCAGGCGAACGCACAATCGAAGTCAACGGCCGCAGCTACCGGCTCCCCTCGCAATCGACCGTGGTGGTGTGCGTCGACGGCTGCGAGTTCGATTATCTCGAAGCCGCGGTCGCGGCCGGCGTCGCGCCGTTCATCGGCACGATGCTCGAAAGCGGTTCGGCCTTCAAGGGCGACTGCGTGATCCCCTCGTTCACCAACCCGAACAATCTGTCGATCGTGTGCGGCGTGCCGCCATCGGTGCACGGCATCTGCGGCAATTACTTCTGGGACCCGGACGCGAACCATGGCGCGGGCGCGGAAGTCATGATGAACGATCCCGCCTATCTGCGCGCCGGCACGTTGCTCGCCGCCGCCGCCGAGGCGGGCGCCGCGGTTGCCGTGGTCACCGCGAAGGACAAGCTGCGCAGCCTGCTCGGCTGGCAACTGAAGGGCATCTGTTTCTCGGCGGAAAAAGCCGACAAGGCGACGCGCGCGGAGAACGGTATCGACGCAGTGCTCGATCTGGTCGGCTTGCCCTTGCCCGACGTGTACAGCGCGGGGCTGTCCGAATTCGTGTTCGCCGCCGGTGTGCGGCTCGCGCAGACGCGCAAGCTCGACCTGATGTATCTGTCGACCACCGATTACATCCAGCACAAATGGGCGCCCGGCACCGAAGGCGCGAACGCGTTCTACGCGATGATGGACGGCTATCTGGCGAAGCTCGACGCGCTCGGCTGGGTGATCGGCCTGACCGCCGACCACGGGATGAACGCCAAGCACGATCCGCGCACCGGCGAGCCGAACGTGATCTATCTGCAGGATGTGCTGGACGACTGGCTCGGCGCGAAGACGGCGCGTGTGATCCTGCCGATCACCGATCCGTACGTCGTGCATCATGGCGCGCTCGGGTCGTTCGCGACGGTCTACCTGCAGCGCGATGTCGATGCCGCGCTGGTGATCGAGCGCATCGGCCGGCTGCAGGGCATCGAGGTCGTGCTCGACAACCGCACGGCGTGCCTACGCTTCGAGCTGCCGGAGGACCGCGTCGGCGATGTCGTCGTGGTCAGCACGAAGCATGTCGTGCTCGGCACGCGGCGCGACGAACATGATCTGTCGGGGTTGACCGTGCCGTTGCGTTCGCACGGGGGCATTTCCGAGCAGGAAGTGCCGCTGCTGTTCAACCGGCGCGTCGAAGCATTGCCGGACGGCAGCGGTGGCGGCGCTAACGGCAAGCGGCTGCGCAACTTCGATATCTTCGATGTCGCGCTGAATCGCGTGTCGGCATCATGAACTCCACGCTGCGGGACCATCCGGCTTTTCGGGCGGAAGCGCTGCGGCTCAAGGGCGAGCGCGCCACCCGCGCGCGCACGCTCGACGTGTGCGATCCTTATACGGGCACGCGGGTAGGCACGGTCCCGCTGGCGAGCGTCGACGACGTGCGCGCGGCCTTCGACTACGCGGCGGCTTACCGGCCGACGCTCACGCGTTACGAGCGTTCGCTGATTCTGGAGCGCGCGGCCGCCCTGCTGCGTGAGCGGACTGAAGAGGCGTCGGATTTGATCTCGCTCGAATCGGGTTTGTCGAAGCAGGACTCGCGTTACGAGATCGGCCGCGTCGCGGATGTGTTCAAGTTCGCGTCGATCGAAGCGTTGCGTGACGACGGCCAAAGCTTCTCCTGCGATCTGACGCCGCACGGCAAGAAGCGGCGTGTGTTTTCGCAGCGCGAGCCGCTGGCGGGTGTGATCGTCGCGATCACCCCGTTCAATCACCCGATGAACCAGGTCGCGCACAAGGTCGCGCCGGCGATCGCGACGAACAATCGGGTGCTGCTGAAGCCGTCGGAGAAGGTGCCGCTGTCGGCACTCTATCTGGCCGATGTCCTCTATGAGGCTGGCTTGCCCGCGCCGATGCTGCAGGTGCTGACCGGCGATCCGCGCGAAATCGCCGACGAGTTGATCACGCATGCGCTGGCGGAGCTCGTCACCTTTACGGGTGGCGTGGCGATCGGCAAATACATCGCGGCGAAGGCCGCTTACCGGCGTGTCGTGCTTGAGCTCGGCGGCAACGATCCGCTGATCGTGCTCGACGACGCCGATCTCGAACGCGCGGCGACGCTCGCCGTGCAGGGCTCGTACAAAAACTCCGGGCAGCGCTGCACCGCAGTCAAGCGGATGCTGGTGCAACAGCGTGTCGCGGCGGATTTCACCGAGCTTGTGGTGGAGAAGACGCGGGCCTGGTCGTTCGGCCATCCATTCGATGCGTCGAATCAGATGGGCACGGTGATCGACGTCGCCGCCGCGCAGCTATTCGAAGCGCGTGTGAACGAAGCGATCGCGGGCGGCGCGCGGCTGCGGATCGGCAACCGGCGCAAAGGCGCGCTGTATGCGCCGACGGTGCTCGACCGGGTCGATCCGTCGATGACGCTGGTGCGCGAGGAAACCTTCGGCCCCGTGTCTCCGATTATCGCCTTCGACACACTCGACGACGCCATTCGCATCAGCAACGGGACGCCCTTCGGATTGTCGTCGGGCGTGTGTACGAACCGGCAGGACGCGATCACGCGCTTCATCAACGAATTGCGCGTGGGGACGGTCAACGTGTGGGAAGTGCCCGGCTACCGGATCGAGCTGACGCCGTTCGGCGGTATCAAGGACTCCGGGCTTGGCTATAAGGAAGGGGTTCAGGAAGCAATGAAGAGCTTCACCAATCTGAAGACCTTTTCATTGCCTTGGGAGTAAGAGAGTGGCATTGAGTCTGAACGACATCCGTTCGCTATTTGAGCAATACGGCAATCTGGCTTATAGCGGAGAGCCGGTGACGCAACTCGAACATGCTTTGCAAAGCGGTGCGCTGGCCGAAGAAGCGGGCGCCGGCGACGAGCTGGTTGCCGCCGCGTTCTTGCACGACCTCGGTCATCTGTTGAATCTGCAAGGCGACACGCCGACCGAGCGGGGCATCGACGATCTGCATCAGTATTTTGCTCTGCCGTTCTTGCGGCACGTGTTGTCGGACGCGGTCCTTGAGCCGATCCGTTTGCACGTCGATGCCAAGCGCTGCCTATGCACCATCGACGACACGTACTTCGGACAGCTTTCCGCCGATTCGGTGCGGAGTCTGGAATTGCAGGGCGGCATCTTCAGCAGGGAAGAGGCCGAGGCGTTTTTGCGGAAGCCTTATGCGGAAGATGCATTGTGTCTGCGTAAATGGGATGACCGCGCAAAAGAGCAGCATCGTGCGACGCCGGATCTCGATCACTATATGGGTGTGGTTGAGCGCGTGATGCGTAAGCATGCGGTTGCGTGAGCCACGGGTTTGCGCTTTCCGCTTTCGTTCGATCAGTTGCTAGGGTCGTGGTCATTGCGCCCGCTTGGCACGTAAGTCAGGCAC
>NZ_JARESU010000720.1:0-247 GCF_046027075.1 Paraburkholderia sp. RL18-085-BIA-A
CGTCGAGTAGAAGCGCACCCGCTTGCCGTGGTGCATGATGCCGGACACGCCGATGGCGGTCGCCAGATGCGTTTTGCCCGAGCCCGGGCCGCCGACCAGAACCAGGTTGTGCGCGCCCTCGGTGAACGTCATGCCGGCCAGTTGCGTGACCAGCTGGCGGTCGACCGGCGAGCCATCGAAGTCGAAGCCCGCGATGTCGCGATGCACCGGGAACTTCGCCGCGTTCATCTGGTGGCTGACCGAACGT
>NZ_JARESU010000721.1:0-247 GCF_046027075.1 Paraburkholderia sp. RL18-085-BIA-A
GGTCGAGTAGAAGCGCACCCGCTTGCCGTGGTGCATGATGCCGGACACGCCGATGGCGGTCGCCAGGTGCGTCTTGCCCGAGCCCGGGCCGCCGACCAGAACCAGGTTGTGCGCGCCCTCGGTGAACGTCATGCCGGCCAGTTGCGTGACGAGCTGGCGGTCGACCGGCGAGCCATCGAAGTCGAAGCCCGCGATGTCGCGATGCACCGGGAACTTCGCCGCGTTCATCTGGTGGCTGACCGAACGC
>NZ_JARESU010000722.1:0-244 GCF_046027075.1 Paraburkholderia sp. RL18-085-BIA-A
CGAGCCTTCGAAAATGGCATCAAAACAGCCGTCCGCTTGCCACCGCCGAAAGGCGCGATAAATGCGCGTGTAATGGATCTCCGGACGGCCTTGGCGATCCTTCTCGATTGGCAGTTCCTTCCACTGGCAGCCCAAGTAGAGCAAACGCAAAATGTAGTTGAAGATCGCGTGCCAGCCCAGTTTCGTCGCGGGGCCGCGACGGCCCTTGCTCAGATGCGGCAAGACAAATTGCTCGAACTGCGAG
>NZ_JARESU010000723.1:0-244 GCF_046027075.1 Paraburkholderia sp. RL18-085-BIA-A
GAGAGGAAAGCCGGCGTCCAGCAGCACAGCGGGAATCGCGCCGGACACGTTGACCGGCAATGCCCGGCCATAAATCTTCGGCACCGCGGCAGCGATGGCGCGCAGGACCCGCACGTTGTCTCCTGCCGTGCCGTGTTCGTCGGCCAAGGCCAGCAAGCGCGTGGCACGCGGATCTTCCTGCTGGTGTAGCGGGTGTCCGAACCCGGGCAGCGGCGCGCGCCGCGCCCGCAGCGCTGATATTTCG
>NZ_JARESU010000724.1:0-244 GCF_046027075.1 Paraburkholderia sp. RL18-085-BIA-A
TGAAATATCAGCGCTGCGGGCGCGGCGCGCGCCGCTGCCCGGGTTCGGACACCCGCTACACCAGCAGGAAGATCCGCGTGCCACGCGCCTGCTGGCCTTGGCCGACGAACACGGCACGGCAGGAGACAACGTGCGGGTCCTGCGCGCCATCGCTGCCGTGGTGCCGAAGATTTATGGCCGGGCATTGCCGGTCAACGTGTCCGGCGCGATTCCCGCTGTGCTGCTGGACGCCGGCTTTCCTCTG
>NZ_JARESU010000725.1:0-242 GCF_046027075.1 Paraburkholderia sp. RL18-085-BIA-A
CTGTGCTCCGCCCCGACGACTACTGATGAATTGCCGACGTTTCGCGGCCGTTCCCAGCGGCCGCAACCTGATGCGGATGAACCCGCGACGCTAGGCATCCGGTTTTCTGAAGTGAGCTAACTGTATTAAAGGCGCGCCGCATGTTGCGTCGCATCAGACCCCGGAGCTGGTTGTGAAAACGCTGGATGCAACGTCGCGTGCGGGCGGCGTCGTTGCGGTGGTGGTCCTGTCCGCAGCTTTGC
>NZ_JARESU010000726.1:0-242 GCF_046027075.1 Paraburkholderia sp. RL18-085-BIA-A
GATGAGGCACGGAGGCAACTGCGCGATCAACGTTAGCAGTTGATCCCGTGGGACCCGCGGCTTGACCAGTACTGGCTTACCGGCGTCGTCCACGCCATGGATGGCAAAGACATTCTTGGCAAGGTCGATTCCGATGGTCACAATAGGCATGGACTTCCCCTCCTGTTGGTGTTGGTGAACGTCGAGAACTTCATCATGGCACGTTGATGCCGACTCGCGGCTTCCGCCGCAGCCTCGGGACG
>NZ_JARESU010000727.1:0-236 GCF_046027075.1 Paraburkholderia sp. RL18-085-BIA-A
ACAAAGCTGCGGACAGGACCACCACCGCAACGACGCCGCCCGCACGCGACGTTGCATCGAGCGTTTTCATAACCAGCTCCGGGGTCTGATGCGACGCAACATGCGGCGCGCCTTTAATACAGTTAGCTTACTTCAGAAACCCGGATGCCTAGCGTCGCGGGTTCATCCGCATCAGGTTGCGGCCGCTGGGAACGGCCGCGAAACGTCGGCAATTCATCAGTAGTCGTCGGGGCGGA
>NZ_JARESU010000728.1:0-234 GCF_046027075.1 Paraburkholderia sp. RL18-085-BIA-A
TTCCAACATTCGCTCGGCTTCTCGCAGGTGCAGACGGGCTTCTACATGACGCCTTGGCCGCTCGTGATCGTGGTCGCCGCGCCGCTCGCCGGCGCGCTGTCCGACCGCTACTCGGCTGGCGTGCTCGGCGGCATCGGGCTCGCGCTGTTCGCGGCCGGATTGCTGTCGCTTGCGACGATCGGCGCGCACCCGGGCACGGTTGACATCGTCTGGCGCATGGCGCTGTGCGGTGCT
>NZ_JARESU010000729.1:0-234 GCF_046027075.1 Paraburkholderia sp. RL18-085-BIA-A
CTCCAACATTCGCTCGGCTTCTCGCAGGTGCAGACGGGCCTCTACATGACACCCTGGCCGCTCGTGATCGTGGTCGCCGCGCCGCTCGCCGGCGCGCTGTCCGACCGTTACTCGGCCGGCGTGCTTGGCGGCATCGGGCTCGCGCTGTTCGCGGGCGGACTGCTGTCGCTTGCGACGATCGGAGCGCACCCGGGCACGGTTGACATCGTCTGGCGCATGGCGCTGTGCGGTGCC